>JAJYLU010000263.1 GCA_021787505.1 Nitrospirota bacterium
AGACGATATAGGCGATGCCGGCGTGCGTATACTTGTTCATTATTTCATCTCCTGCGTATTCCATGTCCCCCCTTTATGTATATCGAAATCCGAGTCTACAACGGACGGGTGCATCCTTTCGGCGAAGCGAAACGGGTCGCGCTGCCGTATTTAACAGTCAATGGCCTTTCCAATGATCCGGTAGTTGAAATGGGCGGATGCCTTCTGGTCGTAAAGATAGACCGAGTCGCCCCGGACCGTCCCGATGAAGTGGGACGAACTGGCGCGGATATACCCGATGAAGGAATTTCCCTTGATCGCGAGGTTTACGGAATCCCCTGTCTTGAACGAATACTGGAACCTGCTGATACTGGGCGAACCGGACATGTAGCTCCAGCCCACATAGTTGAATTCCGTCAACTGCTCGGCATCCGGAAGACTGTCTATCTCGATCTCCCGCGACTCGGCGTAATCGTAAAGCGAGAATATCTTTTTACCGGCAATCAGACGGCCTACGATATAGGCGATACACGCATGGGTATATGATTTCATACGGTTGCTCCCTTATCCGCATTTCGTAAATCCGCAGCTGTGACAGACCGCGCATCCTCCTTCGTGCTCGACCGCCCCCCCGCATTCAGGACACTGGCCTATGTGCATGACCTCGGAATGACCGTTGCCGCCGTTGCCGTTGCCCTTTTCGCCCCTCTGGAGGTACTTCTCGAGGGCCTTCCCGATTGCATCGGAGCAGGAGGTGATCTTTCCGCCGTTCGTCCAGGTCTGCTCATGACAGGTGATTCCCTTCAGCTGGCTGATGATAGCCTCCGGCTCGATGTTCGAGCGGAGCGCAAGACTGACCAGCCTGCCTATCGCCTCCGCCTGACTTGCCGCGCAGCCTCCTGCCTTGCCCATATGGGTAAAGAGTTCGAAGACCTGGCCGTTTTCGTCCTCGTTGACGGTGACGTAAATATTGCCGCAGCCCGTCTTCATTCCCCTTGTCTCGCCCTTGATCGTCTCGGGTCTCTTCCTCGGCACGATCTTTCCCTGGACCGGCTCGGCCTCTTTCTTTGTCTTTCCGGTAGAGAGCACCTGCTCTTCCCTCGACCCGTCGCGGTAGACCGTTACACCCTTGCAGCCGAGCGTATACGCGAACATATACACGTCCTCCACGTCCTTCGGGGAGGCGTCGTGAGGGAAGTTGACCGTCTTTGAGACAGCGTTATCGACATGCTTCTGGAAAGCGGCCTGCATTGCGATATGTTCCATCGGCGTGATGTCATGGGCGGTCACAAATACGGCCTTTATATCCTCCGGTATCTCGGCGAAATCGTGAAGCGAACCTTTGTCCGCGATCTTCTCCATGAGTTCCCTCGACCAGAAGCCGCGCTCTTTTGCGACCTTTTCGAAATAGGGGTTCACTTCGAGGAGTTTTGTCCCCTCCATGACATTTCTCACAAAGGAGATGGCGAAGAGCGGCTCTATCCCCGAGGAGCATGCGGCGAGTATCGAGAGGGTACCGGTCGGGGCGATTGTCGTCGCAGTTGCGTTCCTCAGTCGTATCTTTCCATCGTAGACGCTGCCTGCGTAATTAGGAAATACACCCCTTTCCTCCGCGAGGGCGGCGGAGACGTTACGGGCCTCGCGCTGAATAAACCCCATCACCTCTTCGGCGAGTCTGATCGCGGCATCCGAATGATAGGGGATGCCGAGTTGGATGAGCATGTCCGCCCAGCCCATCACGCCGAGGCCTATCTTCCTGTTTGACTTGGTGACCTCGCCGATCTTCCCGATAGGATATTTGTTTACGTCAATGACATTATCGAGAAAATGGACCGCCTGCCACACTACTTTCTTGAGTTTCTGATAGTCCACCGCACATTCTTTGACCATATGGGCCAGGTTTATCGAGCCGAGGTTACAGGATTCGTACGGCAGAAGCGGCTGTTCGCCGCAGGGATTTGTCGACTCTATCTTCCCGACCTTCGGCGTGGGGTTCGATTTATTGATCCTGTCGATGAATACGATGCCGGGTTCGCCGTTTTTCCAGGCGTGGTTGACGATCAAATCGAAGACCTCTTTTGCCCTGAGCTTACGGACCACTTTCTTCGTCCGCGGGTTTACCAGGTCGTATTCGCCGTCCTCCTTGACCGCCTTCATGAATTCGTCGGTGACCGCAACCGAGATATTGAAATTATTGAAACGGGAGTTGTTGTCTTTTGCGGTGATAAAGCCGAGGATGTCCGGATGGTCGACGCGGAGTATGCCCATATTTGCCCCGCGGCGCGTGCCGCCCTGCTTCACCGCCTCGGTCGCGGTGTCAAATACGGTCATGAAGGAGATCGGTCCCGAGGATATGCCTTTTGTCGAGCCAACGATGTCTCCGCCCGGCCTCAAGTTTGAGAAACTGAAGCCCGTACCGCCGCCTGATTTGTGGATGATCGCCGTGTTTTTTACCGCGTCGAAAATGGACTCCATCGAATCCTCTACCGGCAGCACGAAGCAGGCGGAGAGCTGGCCGAGTCTTCTCCCTGCGTTCATGAGGGTGGGGCTGTTGGGGAGAAAATCGAGCGACGAGATCAGAGAAAAAAACTCTTTCTCAACGAGCGCAACATCCGCCTCGGACCTCCCGTATTTCAGGTCGGCAGAGGCTACTGTCCTGGCAACACGAATGAAGAGGTCTCCGGGGGTTTCGACCACTTTCCCCTCTTCGTTTTTCTTCAAATACCTCTTTTCAAGGACCTTCAAGGAGTTCGGCGTGAGGCTGATTTTTTTGGACAGTGTTTCCATGACTCCCCCTCATTTCTCATAAAAATTCATTTTATAATTTTGGATGGTTTTTACAACACTTAGTGTTTTCTTATGAATTAAACCACAAGATATAGTGCATGTCAAGATAAAAATAGAGAAAAGATCAAGCGTTTGATTTTTAACATTTTTTCCCGTGAATTCTTTGTTTGCAAATTGTCAGTTCTTAATTAAAAGCCGTCCTGTATTATAATACATTGCCGGAGAGTGCCGCCAATGATGAAGATTACCGCTATCGTGATAAGTGTTGTATTGGTTTTTTCATTGACCACCTATTTTTTTGCCCGGGAGGTGATGATCACACGGCCCGGGATCTGCAAGTACTGTCATTTCATCGCACCTTTTTACAATAAATGGGAACGCTCGACACACAAGATGGTCCCCTGCCTGAAATGTCACGAATACGGTCCGCTGAACGCCCTGTCAGGGCAACTCCGTTTTATTGCCGGCACGCATAACCCGAGGCCGCTTACCAATGTACCCGATTCAAAGTGTCTCCAGGCCGGCTGCCATCAGATGAGACTGATAGAATCCAAGGTTATATTCACCCGATGGAACATCGTCTTTGACCACAAGCCGCATTTCACGCAGCACAGGAGGGGGATAAGCCTTCACTGCCGGAGTTGTCATTCCGATATCGTGCAGGGGGAGCATATGAAGGTCTCGATAAACGTCTGTTTCCTCTGCCATCTCAATCTGCAGGACACCACCGAACACAGGAAGCGCTGCACCGTATGCCACAAGGGGACGAAGGTGAACGTAGAGTACAAAGGAATCTCGTTCAAACACGTCCAACCGCTCGAAAAGGGCTATTTATGCATCAGTTGTCATACGTCCGTCAAGATAGGGGACGGACGTGTTTCAAAGGAAAAGTGCTTCTTCTGCCATATCGACAGGACCGAGCGCTTCAAGGACTGGGACTTTATCCATCAGCAGCATGTCACCAGAAAACAGATAGCCTGCTTCTTCTGCCATGAGTTTGTCGAACACGGCAATATAAAGCTCGAAAACGTCGAAAAGGTGATCATGGACAAAGCTCCTGAGAAAAAAGGCAAAGGGACCGGCTTGATATCAC
>JAJYLU010000264.1 GCA_021787505.1 Nitrospirota bacterium
GAATACAGACAGTGCTTTCCCTTTTGCCTCCCGGCCATGCTGTGCGGGATGATGGAAGAAGTATCAACTCTGCGGGGGGGACGCTTATCCGCTATGACGTTGAGAAGGACCTCTATGTCGGGATGGCGAAGAAGGCGAAAGAGTATATCGCGGCAGGAGACATTTTTCAGGCGAACCTTTCGCTTCGCGTCAGCGCGGAAGTGAAAGGGAAAGACCCCTGGCAGATATATGCGATCCTGAGAGAAGTGAATCCCTCTCCGTTTTCATCTTTTGCAGATTTCGGCGACTACCAGATAGCCGGCTCGTCGCCGGAGAGGCTGGTGAGGGTAAGAAACGGCATTGTCGACACGCGGCCGATTGCAGGCACGAGGCCGAGAGGAAAAGACCGGGGCGAAGATGAGACAATGCGTGCTGAGCTTCTCCTGAACGAAAAGGAGAGGGCGGAACATATTATGCTCATAGACCTCGAAAGAAATGACATAGGACGCGTCTCTGATTACGGCAGTGTCCTTGTCGATGAGCTGATGAAGACCGAGGATTACTCCCATGTCATGCATATAGTATCGAATGTGAGGGGGACGCTGGCGCCGGGCAAGGATTGCTTCGATGTGATCAGGGCGACCTTCCCGGGCGGGACGATCACCGGTGTCCCCAAGGTGCGGTGCATGGAGATCATCGACGAGATCGAGCCTTTCAGGAGGGGGCCTTACACCGGCTCGCTGGGCTACATAGGGTTCAACGGCAACATGGACCTCAATATCATCATCAGAACCTTTCTGATAAAAGACGGCACCGCGTATATCCAGGCCGGAGCGGGCATTGTTGCAGATTCGGATCCTGAACGAGAATATTACGAGAGCCTGAAAAAGGCCGAAGCCCTCATCAGAACGCTCGAGCGGATATAGTCCACACTTTCGATAGCTCCAGGCTTGTTCAATCTCATAGCAAGATGAATTGATGGAAGGAGGAACTGCAAACAACCCTCCCCTCTGGCTATTTTTTGTAGAAAACAAATATGATAACAATATGGATTACAGTGGTTGCCGAAGGAACGGCCCGATTCTGTCCAATCTGGAAAAAATCGCCTCCCCTGCGGAATCGCAAAAGAAGCCTTGGACTGCGCTGCTGATCATTGCAATCCTGCTTTCGCCCGCCATCCTTTGGGCCCACGACAATCTCGAAGTCCATCCCTACATCGTCGAGCAGGCTTTTTTCCTATGGCCGAACGCGACTGATCACGAAATATACAGGTACCTGGGCTACGGATACAGGGACCATTCGGGGCAGGACCTCTGGACGTTCATCCCTGCCTGTGAAAACGCAAGAGGCGGCAGCAGCATTACCGAGGGCGCAAAGGAGGAAGACGACTATGACCCGATCGACGAGGTATGCAATATAGATGTCAGTCATCCCGATCAGGTCGGCAAAGGCTATTACCATCACTTTTATGACCCTGATATCCCGGGCATACATAACGGGCTCATGGACGACTTCGGGGCCGCTTACTTCGCGGGCCAATATTGGAACACCGCCAAGGCCCTCTATCAAAACGAGAGTACAAGGCCCACGGCGTATTGGTACCTCGGGAGGATAGCCCATCTCCTGGCAGATCAATCGGTTCCCGCGCATGTACACCGACAGATCCATCTGCCTTTTTTCGATCCTGATTCGTATGAAACATATGTGAAGGCACACTATACATCTTGGGGGAGTACGGACGCCCGGACGCTCGACGCGACCGACCCTGTGCCGCCGGACTGGAAACTGGAAGACCTCTTCTTCAATCTGGCCGAGCGCACGCAGTTCTTCCCGAGCGACGATATAAACGGCAATGTTTCAAACGCCGACCCTTATTGGTTCCTCGGATGGCCGGACCCGGCCGGATGGAATGTCATATCGGGAAATAAGAGCTATATTCCCGATGACAATCTTAAGATCATGGGCGATAAACTTATGCCGCTGGTGATTCAGTATACCTCAGCCCTTTATCGCCTTTTTTGGTACGAGGTACATCCCGAAGACAGACCCTTGATGCCCTCCCCGGCTGGACAAGAGATCTTTACCTATGCCCCGACGGTTTCTCCTGTTTTAGACGTGACAGCTTCAAATGCGAAGCCTGTAGGAGTTGGATACATAGCCAAGGGAGGCGACACCCTTACGCTCAAGGTTTCCCTTCCTGAGTTCACGAGTCCGGTAGACATTTATTTTGCCATCTACGCTCCCTCGATTGATCCCTTCAATATCTACATGCTGCATCCGGACGGATCACTTCAGCCTGCGTCGTCGGCCGTCGAACCGTGGATGTCAGGCGTAACCAGCGTAAACCAAGCCATGTTCGGAGGCATCCCCACTTCGACGCTCCCTAAGGGTACATATACTATGGGCCTTATGGCAACTCCTGCAGGCGCCAATATGTCAACATACTATTTTTGGATGACCAACTTTATCATACAATAATTTCGTTGCCGTGGAAAGAAGGGAGTGAAGAGCATCAAACCGCGCATTGTGCGGGGCGACGCCGGTTCGTTACCGTTGCGGAAATGAAAAAAATTTAACCTTAAATCTGTTGTAAGGGGGGTCGGCAATATCTTAACATTAGACAGTTTGTTCCATGAGAAAGAGGAGGATAGTGATGAAGAACATGATAACCTCAGTAATTTTGATGCTAAGTCTCTCTGCTCTCAGCTGCACTCCCTACCACGCCCAGGGGGCTGGAACAGGTGCTGCTGTAGGCGGTGTTGCCGGAGCGGTCCTCGACCACCGGAATCCCTGGAGGGGCGGAGTGATAGGCGCATTACTCGGCGCAGTTGCTGGTGCTACGATAGCCGATATCTCCATGAAAGGTTCACAGGAGGCCTACCAGAACAACCGCCCTGTCGAATATCAAACAGACGACGGCAGAGGCGTATACCGGGCGGAACCGGATAGCGATTATTACGAGGGGAACGGTCATACCCGCTGCAGGAAGATCAGAGAAAAGGTCTGGGAAGACGGCCGTCTCGTTAAAGATCATGTGAGAGAGGTTTGCAAAAGCGAGACTTACGGGCGGCGATATTAGGGGTTGTCCCGAAAGGGGTGCCTGCGCTGAAATCTATCCGGTCACCCATTGTGTCCCGCAAATATACTGGAAGTCGCACCTCGGACAAGTGTTCTTTCTGTTCGAGGTAGCCGCAAACGGGACCGCTGAATCAACTATCTCTTCCAGGAGCCCAATAATTACTGTTCTCAATCTGTCGAATTGCGAAGTTTCATCGTCTGTATCGAACAAGGCAAGTTCAATCTCTTTGTTTATCAGGGACCGGCCAAGGAGCAAAAACATTCCTCTCAGGTCCTCTATTTTTACGCCGTGGCGCTCGGAATACAGGATTAAATAAAAAGGAAGCTGGAGGCTTCCGATCGCTTCGTCCCAGGAATCTCTGTTGCCGGCGTCAAGCTTGTCGAAGTTGATCTTCAGGTTCTTTGTATGGGAACCGCTTTTATAATCAACTATGCAGATCTTGCCATCCCTTTTTTCGACTACGTCCAGCCGACCCTTGAGCTTGTAGGAGTTCAGAGTCGCTCCGATTGACTCTTCGACTCCTATGATCTTCACTGTCTTTTCTTTGATAAGAGGTATGCGGTACCTGCTGAGATAGTCTCTAAGATGTCCTTTGATCTGGGCCTTCACAAGGTATACGGCCCCGGTAGGGTTATCACCATATTCCCTGCCGAAAAGATCGTCGATCAAATTGTCCATCTCCTCCAGGTCGATATCCGCTTCTTTTAAAACTCTGTTCAGCCTTTTTGAGAAATAGAATGAAAGGACGCGGTGCACGAATTTTCCGACATC
>JAJYLU010000003.1 GCA_021787505.1 Nitrospirota bacterium
CCCACAGGTCCTTCAGGGACGCGACCTCATGGGACTTGCCCAGACGGGCACCGGCAAAACAGCAGCCTTCGTATTGCCGATCCTCGAACGCCTTATGCAGGGGCCGCGCGGTCATGTGCGCGCCCTCGTCGTTGCGCCGACGCGCGAACTCGCGGAGCAGATCCACGTAGAAATCGGCCGTCTCGGCCGGCAGACGAATCTGCGGAGCGCGGCGATTTACGGCGGCGTGAGCATCCAGCCTCAGATACAGAAGCTGCGGTCCGGGACCGAGATCGTCGTTGCCTGCCCCGGCCGCCTGCTTGACCACATCAATCAACGCACGATCGATCTGTCCGGCGCGGAGGTCCTTGTACTGGACGAGGCTGACAGGATGTTCGACATGGGGTTCCTCCCCGATGTCAGAAGGATCATCAGGCATCTGCCGGCGAAGCGTCAGACGCTGCTTTTCTCGGCGACCATGCCGGATGACATACGGCGGCTCGCCCAGGAAGTCCTGCAGGCGCCGGTTACGGTGCAAGTCAGTCACTCCGCACCTGCAAGCACCGTCGCACATGCGCTATATCCGGTCGGCCAGCACCTCAAAACCGCTCTTCTGCTGGAACTGCTGCGCCATACGGACACGGAGTCTGTGCTGATATTTACGCGCACCAAGCACCGCGCAAAGCGCGTGGGCCAGCAACTGGAAAAGGCCGGACACCGTGCCGCCTCCCTGCAGGGGAACCTCTCGCAGAACAAGCGGCAGGAGGCGCTCGACGGCTTCCGCAGGGGATCATACCAGATCCTCGTAGCCACCGATATCGCCGCCCGCGGCATCGACGTGTCGAGCATATCCCATGTCATCAACTACGACATGCCCGATACCAGTGATGCTTACACACACCGCATCGGCCGTACCGGCCGGGCCGCAAAAACCGGCGATGCCTTTACATTTGTTACGCCTGAAGACGAGCCGCTGGTCCGCAGCATCGAGCGCATCCTATGCCAAAAGGTGGAGCGTCGCATGCTGAGCGGTTTCGACTATAAGAAAGCGGCGCCGGCGCGTGACGCCGAGTTCGCGCGTCCCCCTTTAGGACCTCAGCGGCGCCGGCAGCAAAGCACGCCTGCGGGAAGGAGCGGAAGCGCCGGAGTCAAAAGTGCAACGGGCGAAAAACGTGGGAGGGCCGAAGGCGGAAAGGCCGGAACGGGGAAGCCCCGGGGACTTTATCAGGTGGCTTCTCATGAACGGGCGTCCGGCTTCACAGCGCGGAGAAATACTGCGGACAGATCTGCGTAGTTCCGTCACAGTTGCGAAGGCCGGGCGGGCTGCAAAGCCGCAGCCTACCGGCCTGTAATTGATCACTCTGTCGTACTCAAATCGTCGAAGCCGCCCATGCGAATCATCCGCGCCGGTTATTAGCAGGCTGCTGAAAAAGTGGTATCGGCTGTTTTTTCATTCCCGTGTAAACCTGCCTGCCGGCAGGCAGGCGGGAATCCAGTACTTTCAGGTGCTTCCGGATACCCGCCTTTCCACCTCGGCGGATCAGCCGGGGCTGACGCGGGTATGACAACATTAGGTCCAATCAGGAGACTTTTTCAGCACCTTGTTAGGTGAGGCGCTGCCTGCAAAAATATACTCTTTACTTTATAAAGTAAATTAGGTATACTATAAATACCCGTGAAGAAGAGCAACACCCTCATAGGTATCTTCATCATCTTTTCCTTGAGTTTCCTCGTTGCCACATCAGGGGCGAATGCCGAGTCGCCGAAAGAGGCCCCAAAAAGCCTGGCAGCCATTCTCAACCTGAAAGCGACCAGCCTGATGGAACTGATAACTCCTCCCCCTGCTGAGGCTGCTTCCGAAAGCAAGCCGCCCAAGCAAGTCAATATCTCTGTGAATCGGGAACTCGATGCATTTGTCGACTTCAAGTCGCCGTATCCGCAGGGCCTAATGACGAAGGACACACGCGACGACGTGCGCGCGGTCGTTGGCTTCCATATCCTCCTGCCGTAATCCGGGCCAGCCTGCAATCTCCTCGAACGATCTGTAAATTACCGCTGGACTCTATCGAATTTCGCAATATTTTTGTATGACTGCTGAACGCACGCGGCCCGGGAAGATGTCTCCGCGTCATGATGCCGCCAGTACAAGAAAATTCAGGGGTCGGCAAAACGGCTCTGAGGCAGCGTCCTTTGACTTACAAGCGCCATTAAAAACAAATCGTCGTTAAGACTTCTCACAGAAAACAGCGGTCATTGTCGTGCCGCGCCTTCTGAGGTGTACGACAGGAAATCATTGCTGAAGCCCGGGCTCAGGAGTACTTGGGATAGCAAAAGTCAATAATCAAGTCTGACCCCATGTGCTCACACCATGTGCTCACATTGATCTTCCCCATCCTGCTCTTCATCACTCTTTGATCCCTCTTTTCCCCCGCATTAATCAGCTACATGGTTCTACCAGAATTCTGTGGATTTAATCAATGGCAAAATGTGCGGGTTCTCAGTCATAGTCATACGTAAATATAACCACCCAAAATAGGCATACAAAGTTTTGACGGAGGCTTTACCCGGGCTTTATGACTACCTTTCCCCCCAGTCTATCCTCTCGACAGATGTCGGTACTTGATCCGGTGCGGCTGGTCCGCGGCAGCGCCGAGCCTGGCCTTTCTGTCGGCTTCATATTCTGAATAGTTCCCGTCGAACCACACCACTCTGCTGTCTCCCTCGAAGGCGAGGATATGGGTGGCGATACGATCGAGGAACCACCGGTCATGGCTTATCACCACGGCGCAGCCGGCAAAGTTCTCGATCGCTTCTTCAAGGGCGCGCATGGTGTTCACGTCGAGGTCATTGGTCGGCTCGTCAAGGAGAAGCACGTTTGCCTCCTCTTTTAACATGCGCGCGAGATGGACGCGGTTTCTTTCTCCGCCGGAGAGCATCGAGACTTTTTTCTGCTGGTCGCCGCCCGAGAAATTGAAACGGGCCACATAGGCCCTTGAGTTTACCTGTTTCTTGCCGAGCTGGATTACGTCATCTCCGCCGGAAATCACTTGCCATATCGACTTGGCCGGATCGAGGGCATCGCGGCTCTGGTCGACGTAGGCGAGTTTGACGGTCTCCCCTGTCCTGAAGGAGCCTGAATCCGGCTTTTCCTGGCCCGTGACCATCCTGAAGAGCGTCGTCTTTCCTGCGCCGTTGGGGCCTATGATCCCTACCACACCGCCGGGAGGGAGCGAGAAGGTCATCCCCTCCATGAGTATATTATCTCCGTATGCCTTTGAAACGTTTTCGGCATCGATGACCACACTGCCGAGACGGGGCCCCGGCGGTATATAAATTTCGAGTTCCTTAGCACTTTTTTCGGTGTCCTGATTGAGGAGGGCCTCGTACGAACTGATGCGCGCTTTTGCCTTTGCGTGCCGCCCTTTGGGAGACATCCGTATCCATTCGAGTTCGCGCTGGAGCGTCTTCTGCCTCTCGGACTCTGCTTTTTCTTCCTGCTGCAGGCGGGTCTTCTTCTGTTCGAGCCAGGAGGAATAATTCCCCTTCCAGGGAATCCCTTCTCCGCGGTCCAGTTCGAGTATCCAGCCTGCCACGTTGTCGAGAAAATAGCGGTCATGGGTCACCGCGATGACGGTGCCGGGATAAGACTGCAGGTGGTGCTCCAGCCATGCAACGGTCTCGGCATCGAGATGGTTTGTCGGCTCATCGAGAAGGAGGATGTCCGGCTTCCGGAGGAGAAGCCTGCAGAGCGCCACCCGCCGCCTCTCCCCTCCCGAGAGGACCTTCACAGGCGTTTCCGCCGCAGGACAGCGAAGGGCGTCCATCGCCATTTCGAGCCGCGAGTCGAGGTCCCATGCGTCCATGGCGTCGAGCTTCTCCTGCACTTTCCCCTGACGTTCGATAAGTTTATTCATTTCATCATCGGACATCGGCTCTGCGAATTTCTCATTGATCAGGTTATATTCCCTGAGTGCATCGACGACCTCCTGCACCCCTTCTTCCACGATCTCCCGCACGGATTTGCTGTCGTCCAGTTCCGGCTCCTGCTGAAGAAAACCCACGGTATGACCTGGGGAAAGTACAGTCTCGCCCACGAATTCCTTGTCCGCATCCGCGAGGATACGGAGGAGCGAGCTTTTCCCTGACCCGTTGAGGCCGATCACCCCGATCTTCGCCCCGTAGAAATAGGAGAGGTAGATGTCCTTCAGGACCGGCTTCTTGTCGTAAAATTTGCTCACCCCGATCATGGAGTAGATTACTTTGTTAGGCTCATTGCTCATTTGTTCAGATTCCTTTCGTTATGTCTCACTGGTGGACCCTGACTTTGGACACGCATGAGGACAGACATGCTGAAAAACGCCATAGAATCGGCAGGATTCAACTTTGATGCACGTATACGCGTATGCGCATTATGCTTTCCTAAGAACGTGGGTTGATCTGCCCCCAGTTTCTTAGCCGAGCCTCGACTATGGCAGTTTTTCAGCCCATCTGTTCTCTTTTTGAATATGTTTATTATGCAACTCACAGGTAAACAATATCGTCGGGGAAATCAGTGATCTTTTCGCATCCGGTCTCGGTAACGACGTAGGTGTTCTCTATGCCGACGGCGCCCTTGCCGGGGAAGGCGAACTTCGGCTCGATCGCGATTGTCTGTCCCGCCGTCAAAGGTACCCTGAACCGCTGTGCAAGAACAGGCAGCTCATCGAGCTCGAGTCCGACGCCGTGGCCGACGAACTTCGCCTGCTCCCGCGGATATCCCATGAACTTGTCACCGAGACCGGCAGCCCCGGCGATCCGGACGGCGCCTGCATAGAGTTCTTCGCATATGATTCCGGGACGGAGCTGGCCGGTGATCCAGGCCAATATGTCGCGCGAAACGTCAAAGGCACTCTTCAGTTCGGGATCCAGCTCTCCGAATACGAACATTCGGGTCATGTCAACGATATATCCGTCGAAGATCGCCCCGTAGTCGATCATGATAGGCGAGCCTTCGCGGATTGTGTCGATGGATGGGCCATAGGGTGCGGCCGCTGAAAGCCCCTTGCCTGTCACAGGGCCGTCAAAACAGCCCGGCACGGTCGCATTGTCTCCTCCCACTGCAATCCCCACGATCTCCTGATGAAAGGCCCTTATACGCAGATGGCCTTCGCTGCCCGCCTTCCGCAGGCGGTATTCGAACTCCGCCGCCAGGTCCAGTTCCCGCATGCCTGGGACGAGAAACGAAGGGACCTGGGCGAAGGCGCTGCATAATCCCCTGCCGCTATTACGCAGCCGCTCGATCTCCCATGCCGATTTTACGGAACGGATCTCGCGGTTTATCGCGGAGATATCGACGAATTCCCGGCCGGACAGAAGCTCCGAGTAATAGCGGAACTGCTGGACCGGAAGCACATCGAACGTAAGGCCGATCTTTCTTACGTGACCGGCGAAAAGTGAAGGCAGATCACGGCCTGAGGGAAAGGGCCTTATGTCTTCTATCGTGCTTTCCTTCGATGCTCTCTCAAAGCTTTTTTTGACCAGGAGCATCGGCTCGCCGTAGGCGGGGACCCAGAGCGAGGAATTCTGCCTGGAGCCTGCGAAATAATAGACGTCGATGGGATAGACCAAAAGGCCGCCATCGATCCTCTCCTCCCTGAGTCGTTCCTGGAAACGGAGTATCCGTCTTTCGCTTTCAGCCTTCGGTATCATCTTCATCCCTTTCGTCCGACATTATTCCGAATAAATATTATACGGAATTTGGTGTTTCAATATCAGGGGACAGGACTATATCGGAAGGATGAAGTAGAAATTGTTGCCGTAGTCCACGGCCTCATATCCGACTGCGCCGCCGTGCAGCCCTATCACGTTTTTGACAAAGGCGAGGCCGTGACCTGTGCCCGGGACGTCGGCCGCATTCGAAGCCCTGTAGGCCTCTTCGAAGAGTCTCTTCCGTTCCTCGGGGGCGATCTGCGGCCCTGAGCTGAACACGTTGTACTTTACGCCGTCTCTGCCGGGCCCGAAGAAGTCTTTTACGATCTCGTGGCCGTAGGCAATATATTTCTTCCGCTCGCCGAGTATCAGGACCTCCCGTGTATATTTGAGGGCGTTCGAAAAAAGGTTCGCATATACTTGCGCGATCAGACCGACATCCACCACGTTGATCACTTCTTCCTCGGGAATGCCGCTCAACCGGTCGTCGATTGTGATCCCCGCCTTCCTGAACTGGTCAAGGAGCCGCTCGAGCTGGGGCAGCACCACGTCTTTTTTCATGTTGCATTTCTTGGTGCGGAGCGTGAGGCGGCCCTGATCGAAGTGGCTCTTCCTGAAGAGGGTCTCGATGAAGAGGCTCATGTTCTTGTAATGCTTTTCGAGATTTTCGAGGTCACCTTTCAGCCCCTCGTTCACGTCAGTCAGCTCTTCAAGAAGGCTTTGCATCACAGACTTGTCGCAACGCCCCTCTGCAAAGCACTTCGAAAGAAAATCCTCTATCTCGATGTTCTTCGTCACCTTTCCCCTGAGGCGCCTGAGAAAGAGCTTGTAGACCATGTTCGGCACGATAATGTTATGTTCGATGTCGGCAACAAGGGAGCGGATAAACCTCAGGTGCTCGATATTTTTTTCGACGAGGAATTTGTTATGCAGCCGGAAGCCGATGCGGTTGGCGTATTTTTCGAAGAAGAACATGAGGTGCGTATCCATGCTCTCGACCGGAAAGACCTCGAGTAGCCCCAGCACGTCGCCTTCGACATGGAAAGGCAGCTGCCCGATCAGGAATTTTTTCCCGCGTATCGGCAGCACAAGACTCTTTTTGTCGGTGAAATACGGGCCCTCCGCCGGTTTGAGATACTCCGGCGCGCAGGTCTGTGTCGGGTCGCCGCCCTCTTCAGTCGTCGCAGCGAGCGACGGCCCGTCGCATTTTGGGTCGACTATATAGAGGCGCGAATCGAGGCTGAAAAAACTTTTCGGCACCGCCACACAGAGGACGTAAAAATCCTGGATGCTCCCGAACTCCTGGGCAAGGTCGAAGAATGTCTTGAGCGCGTCGTTTTCGAGCGGCGAGAAGTTGTAGCGGCGGTAATCGTCTTTCTTTTGTTCGATCCGCTTTACGATTCTTTGTGGTATTGCCATTCCGAATTTATATCCCTTTCGCCCCGAGTGATCTCACTTATTGTATCACACCGGGCCGTGGGCCCGGATCAAAGCCTAAAACATTACCTGGACACCGGCATTGATAATCCATGTGGTTTTCATCTGCAGGCCGTTCAGATATTGATAAATGGGCACACCGCCTTCAACTCCGAAGCTGAGTGAGCCCTTCTGATAACTCAATCCGATCAGGCCGTCGAGTCGCTGCCCTCCGTAGTTATTTGGATCGGCGTCGGGCGTCGGCGCGCCCATCCCCGTTACAGGATGGATGAGCTTGTCGATTTCGGGGTCACGCCCGTGAATACGCCCTGTGTCATTGAAGACGAGGCGCACCCATGAGCTGAGCGGGCCGAATGCACGCTGCAGCCAGCCGGTCGCCTTGAGGTTGTCGCCGAGGCTGTAACCGTTTTTATTTGTTCCTATGCGATAGGTGTACATGACCTGGCCGCCCCAGTTCCATTTGGCATCGTCGCTGAGGGCATTATAGGTGAGGGCGGGCTTCAGGTCGTAGGTGCCTGAGCCGAGCTGCATGTCATAGGGAGCGCGATATGTCTTCCGCATCATCACTATCGTCTGGTCTATGTCCCCGGTAGGAAGGCTGAGGCCGAGGCTGCCGACCAGGTATTTGTTGATCTTGTATATTCCCCTCAGTTCCGTGTCGCCGGGGCCACGCGTGGTCATGGGGTCCTCGCGTGTGATCATTTTCCCGGGGCCCATGTCCATCAGCATGCCCATGGAGTTGACCTGATAATTCGCCATGGCCATGACGGTCAGCCGGTCGGTGATCCCGTACATCAGCATGAACATGTGCATATCCATGGTCATGTCGGTAGGTATCATCATATAATTGTACGGCTTGCCCCTTTTGAACCCGATGCTGTTCAGATCGACGTCAG
Organism: Nitrospirota bacterium; assembly: GCA_021787505.1. GTDB lineage: Bacteria > Nitrospirota > Thermodesulfovibrionia > Thermodesulfovibrionales > UBA6898 > Sulfobium. The sequence continues at coordinate 8,001 of JAJYLU010000003.1, forward strand.
ATGTACCTGCGCGCAGTCCGCTCATGTTCATATGCATGAGCTTGTATGTCACCATCCACATCCCGGCCGGATGGGTATGGTAGATATCGTCGCCAAAGGCGGGGTTGAAGAGCATCTGGGCGCCCGGGCCCATGTGCATACTCATATCGTGGCCCATGTGCGCATGATCCATTCCGGCGCCCTTATCCAGTTCCTTTTCACTCGCCTTAATGGCTTGGTCGAAAGACGCTATCTCACCGCCGTTCTCCTTCACGAATTGATGTGCCGCTGCCTCCGCGGCAAAGGCCCATTTTGGGACAGCGGTCATGACCCCTTCCTTGTTGCCGCCGATCACCCAGGTCGCGGTCCTCGCGTCTGTCAGTTCTTTCGTCGTGTAATCGGCGACCAGTATGGACTTCACCTGCCTCTCTTTGTTCTGCCGCAGCTCGATGGCTGCACAGTGGATGCTGCAGACTCCCGCGGTGGTCCCATCAGCATAGACAATAAGCATTCTGCTGCGGGCGAAAACGGTCCGGTCCATCCCGCACTGATTGCAGTGCTTGGGATTTTCAACAGTGTCCGCAGCGCCGCCCGCGTATGAAGGAAGCGCACAGAATAACAGAAATAAAATAGACAAAGCCGCAAAAGATGTGGTGATTGTTTTGAGCAGTCTCATTCTTTAAATCTCTCCCTTTTCTATAGGGCTTAAAGCCCTTATTTTTCGTTATCTCTGCATCCAGTCCAGCGAATCCCCTGCAAGTACCTCTTATCACACTCAACAGCGCCATCCGCTACGGGTGTACTTCTCATAGGGGGACGGAGGCATAGCCCCCGCCCCGATTACGATTCGAATACTGCTTTTAATGCCCTCCTTTAAGGAGGTCGAGCCCGGTGCCAAAAGGCCCGCTCGTTTTTGGTATATCTGCCCCATGACAGTCCGTGCAATTATTCTGGCCGGGGATTTCGTTGGCAAAGACAGGGGCCTTTACAGTGGGTGCGAATTTGCCGTCCGCCCACAGGTTCAGCAATTCTGCGGTCTTCATGGCCATGTCGGATGCCATCCTGGCGCACCTCTCCATCTGCTGGGGACTGAGGAAGCCGACGCCTTCCTTTTTCATCCACTTGCCTACCGAGAGATGGCAGAGCGGAGAATTACTCACATTTTGCGATTTGATCTCCGCCTTCGGGTGGTCAGGGACATAAATCGGCAGCGCGGTGTTGGCGTAGAAGTTTATCACCTCATTATTGATCGCCTCTCCTGTCTTCGGGCCTGCCACGAGGGTCGCGGCAACACCTGCGCCGATCAGCGTGCCACAGGTCGCGCCCCAGCCTGAAGTCCCGCCGTGGGCGAAAGTGGTGATTTCCACCGGAAATGAGAGGTAGGGCTCCCCTACCTTTTTCCTGAGAATTTCCACTACCCCGCTCAACGTAGCATAACTGCAAAAGCCTTTAAACCAGTTGTCATGGGCAATCTCTCCGGCCTGTCTAATTTCAGCCGGAGTGAATTTCTTATAAGGCCAGGGAAGTGTTGCAGACTTCTTCTTTGCTGCTTCCGCACTTGATAACATGCTCAGTCCGCCCGATGCTGCGACCGCGAGACCCGCCGCGCCGACAGCTAATTTACCCGCGCTTTTGATAAGATGTCTCCTTGACAACTTTTCTTTGATGATATTTTCAACTTTCATATTTCTCACCTCATAAATTGATCGTGGTTTCTGTCCGAAACCATCGTATTATGAAAACCTGGTGTTTTCCCTCCCCGACTCGGTTAAAAAAAGGGACCCCGCTCCCGAAGATCTCCGGAACTGTCGGGGATAATCCGAAGCGGAGTCAGTAATAAGGGGAGAAAGTCCATCAAGGACATGTCGGCCCAGGCATAAAAAGCCGCCTGAGTCGGAGAAAACATAACTCGCTGACTTCGGAATGAAGGAGACTAAATTTTCGGAGGGTGTTCTTCTTGTGTTGCGAATAACAGAGGATGAAACACAACTTCGACGACGCGTGTGAAACCGACAAATCCTGCCGGTATGATGATGCACGGGCTTTCATGGACCCCCGGCATCGTGGAGTTTGCGGCTACTGCCGGGTTCGCTGCATCGCAGACGTCAAGCGTAATGAGAAACGTCCCGCTGCCTGCAGGAGGTGACGTTATGGACAATGGTGCAAAAATCGAGACTGCCAATGCAAGCAGGATCAGTAGGGCTCTGGCTTTCATCTGCCTGTTATTTTTGGGGATGCCCTTTTATTTGTCAACGTCAAATTACAATTATAAGGTGGAGATGGGAGGGCAGTTTCATGTACCGCCTTCCGATAAAGGGCCTCAGCCCGGTCGCCTCGTCAGTGGAAAGGGTCTTCCCGATTTCCTGGTTGCTGCCCTTCATCAGATGCTTGGCGCTTTTTGTCGCCCCCATGCTTTTTGGAACCCCCTGATATCAATCTGCGGACAAAAAAAACGACCCCCAGAGCGATAACGATCCAGGAAACCACCATGACTACGGTGATCCATGTCCCGGGGCCGGGCCCTTCATCGATGTGGCCGGGACGGCCCCCATGGGCATGCGCCGCTGAGCCAGCCCACAGGAGCGACGCTGATATGGCAGCGGCCAGTTTATGCCTGCCCGCAAAAACTATTTTCTTTCCTGTCTTCGGCCGGCCGGACAAGCTCATACCATAAAATATCGCTGTTTGAGAATGGCGTCAACAGTTTAGGCGTAGCTTGACATATAGTTGCAATCAATTCTTTGCAAAGCCGGACGGGGACGCTGAAAAATCGCTTGTAGTTCTCCTCTGCGGATCCGCCGCTGCTCGTCCATTGATTTTCACCTCTTATTACCCATAAAATGTAAAACCATGGAAATCAGGATACTTAACGGAAAAACGATAGCGGCTGAGGCCGGCAAAAGCATTTATAAAACCTTGAAGGACAATGGAGTGTATCTTGTCTCCTCATGCGGGGGTAAGGGGGTCTGCGGGAAGTGCCGTGTAAAGCTCATCGAAGGTAGTGCCCGGATCGAATCAACGGGTAAGCTCCTGAAAAAAGAGATCGAAGAGAAATTCGCGCTTGCCTGCAAGACAATACCGGAAGGCGACGTTCTCATCGAGGTCCCCGAGGAATCGAAACTCATCATAGGAGACAAGATCGCCCTGTCGAAGACGAAGGATCTGCTGGAGTATCTGCGGGCGATCGATCCTGCGCTTACTCCCACAGTCCGCAAGATCGTGCTGAAGCTCACCCCTCCGTCGATCCAGGACAATACGGGTGATCTCGAAAGGCTCAAAAGGGCGCTCGGCGAAAAAGGTATACATGATATGGTTTTCTCCCATGCATTCATCCTTGCCATGCCGAAGGCCCTCAGGGGCGCGGCGTGGGATGTCTGTCTTTCCTACACTGAAAAGCACGAAGCGATAGGGCTTTCTGCGGTATGCAAGGCGCACCATTACGGGGTTGCGGTCGATATCGGGACGACAACGGTCGTTGTATATGTGGTGAATTGTGCGGACGGTACTTTGGTCGATGCCGGAATGACCTATAATTCACAGATGCGGTACGGCGATGACGTCATCACGAGGATCGTCTATGCGACGGAGGGAGGGGGACTTCAGGATCTGAGGAACGCAATCGTGAACGACGTAAACGACCTTTTGGCGCCGATCATAGAAAAAAACGGCATCGATGTCGAAGACATCGATTCTGCGGTTATTTCGGGGAACACGACGATGACACAACTTTTCTGGGGACTCGATCCGGCTTCCATCAGGGAAGAGCCCTATATCCCGACTGTCAACAACTATCCGGTCTGGAGGGCGGGGACCGCCCGGCTGAAGATAAATTCTCAGGCTCCGGTGTATACGATGTCGAACGTAGGGAGTTATGTCGGAGGGGATATCGTGGCGGGGGTCCTTGCCTCGAAGATGTACAAGAACCCTGAGGTCGCTCTCTTCATGGACATCGGGACGAACGGCGAGATCGCGGTCGGCAACAATGACTGGATGATGACCGCGGCGTGTTCGATGGGGCCGTGTTTCGAAGGCAGCGGCATACGGCACGGCATGCGGGCGACGGAGGGGGCGGTCGAGTCGGTTAAGATCGACCTATCGAGTTTTGAGCCGTCGCTCGGCGTGGTCGGAAACACCACTCCCTCAGGAATATGCGGCTCAGGCATGATAGACGCCATCTCGGAACTCTTCTTGTCCGGCGCGATAGACCAGAAGGGCAAACTGAGGAGAGACCTCGGCACCGACAGGATCAGGACCGGCGAGGAAGGGCCGGAATTCGTCCTCTACCGCGGAGAGCGGAAGGACATCGTGCTTACCGAGGTGGACATCGAGAATGTGATCCGCGCGAAGGCTGCTCTTTATGCGGGCGTGTCAGTTTTACTGAAGGAAGTCGGACTTTCGCTGGATATCGTAGAACGTATTTATATCGCCGGAGGTTTCGGCAATTATCTCAATGTTGACAAGGCGATCATGATCGGTATGCTGCCGGACCTTCCGAAAGAGAAGTTTGCCTTCATAGGCAACACTTCCATCGCAGGGGCTTATCTTTGCCTGTTGTCCGGACAGATGCGGCGCGAGGCGGAGGAGATTGCCTCAAAGATGACCTACATGGAACTCTCGGTATCGAGGGGGTTCATGGACGAATATATGTCGGCCCTTTTCCTGCCCCACACGGATATCGGTCTCTTCCCGAGCGTGAAGGGATTATATAAGAAATAACGACAGCCTCAAAATAATGCGGACTTTGATCAACAAAATCCCTCCTAACCTCCCTTTGCCAAAGGGAGGAATAAGACCCCTCTTTGGCAAATAGGCCTGCCTGCCAGTAGGCAGGGGCGAGGGGAGATTTTCAGAATAATGCCTTTTCAATTATAAGACTTCGTAGGTTACGTATTCAGCAGCATGTTGTCGATGAGCCTTGTGCTGCCGAGTCTTGCGGCAACTGCGAGCAGCACTTCGCCCTTTATCTCATCGATAGCTTCAAGAGTTTCAGGATCATAGACATCCGCATACTCTATAGCGGTTATCAGCGGCTCCCGTGAAAGCACGGCATGCATCATTTCCCTGACTGCAGCGGGATAGTGCATGCCGGCCAGTATCGCCTGCGATGCCGCGGTGAGGCACCGGAACAGTGCAGTGGCTGCATGGCGCTGTTCCGGGTTCAGGTAGGCGTTCCTCGAACTCATTGCGAGACCGTCGTGCTCCCGTATGGTGGGACAGATGACGACCTCGGCGTCGAAGTTCAAATCTTTTACGAGTCTCCTAATCACTACGCTCTGCTGGAAGTCCTTCTGGCCGAAATATGCCCTTGTGGGGCGCACGATGTTCAACAGCTTCGAGACGACGGTCGCAACCCCTTTGAAATGGCCAGGCCTGAATTCCCCGCAGAGCTTTCCGGAGATCTTCTCGACATCTATGAACGTCGTGAACCCGGGGGGATACATGATGCGGTCATCAGGCAGGAACAGGATATCGGCCTCCAGTTCCCTTATTTTTTTTGAGTCGCCTTCGATATCACGGGGGTATCTGCCGAGGTCCTCAGCCGGACCGAACTGAGTTGGATTTACGAAGATACTGACCGCTGTCACGTCATTTTCTGCCCTTGATCTTTTTATAAGACTCAGGTGGCCCTCATGGAGGGCTCCCATCGTCGGCACGACGCCTATCGACCTCCCCTTTTGAAGGTGTTTTCTGCAGGTGTCCTGCATAATACGCGGTATTCTGATCAGTTCCATATGCGGTGCTTTCACGGGTATTGTATCACAAACGTCCGGTCCGGAAAGAAGGGTGCAGGGACAAGATGAGGTTGACGGCAGGCCGGTTCCATGGTACATATGATGACAGAGGAAGCGTTACCTTTATGCAAAGAAAGGTGGAGCCAGGCATGCTGAAACACGCCATAGAATCGGCAGATTATTATCCTATTCACGTAAACGCAGGCAGAACCTTCTGTGTAAGCTTCCAGAGGTTTGTCTCAAGTCTTCGGGTACTAGCGGAACCTCGACTATGGCTATTTTTCAGCATGTCGTTACGCAACCGAATATGTTTTTTTAAATAATGGTGAGCTGAAATTCAGGAGGTGGAGTATGCCGGTAAGGAAAGCAGAAGCGGTATGGGAAGGCAATTTGGTGAAAGGGAAGGGGACGATGAAACTCGGAAGCGGGTCCTTTGAGGGGCCTTACTCATTTGCGTCCCGTTTTGAATCCGGAGCCGGAACGAACCCCGAGGAACTCATAGGCGCTGCTCATGCCGGATGTTTTTCTATGGCGTTTTCGCTTTTTCTCGAAAAGGCCGGATTCAGCCCCGAACGTATTCACACGTATGCGAAAGTGCATATCGACAAGGTTGGAGAAGGGTTCAAGATAACCACGATCGAACTCGAGACGCAGGCTAAGGTCTCAGGGATAGACGAAAAGAAATTTCAGGAACTCGCAGAGGCTACGAAGAAGGGTTGTCCGGTATCGGTGGCTCTGGCCGGAACAGAAATCAGATTAAAGGCGACATTGCTCAGCTGATACCCGATTCTCGCGGCACATCTGCCTTTGCGCAGGGTTTTCCGATCAGGACAGAGGATTCGGAGTTGCCCAGTATCCTTCTGGAGACGCTCCCCATCATGCCTTTCATTCCCCTTAACCCCCTGCACCCTACGGCGATCATGTCGGCCTGAAGCGTTTTCTCCATGCTCAATATTTCGCGTGAGGGGTCGCCTGTCCTGAGCAGGTAATCGATCTTACTGAAGCTGCCGCCCAGAGACGTTCGAGCCTGTTCAAAGATCCGCTCCGACTTTTTGTAGGTGGACGGTTTTGCCGTGAGCTCTTCGCGTACTTCCTTCATGTATTTTTCAGGGATGTCCGGTACGAAGGAAAACGCGGTGTGCAATACCATGACCTCTGTTTCTGCCGGCAGAGGCAACGAAGCAAGAAATTGTCCTGCGGCATCGGCGGTCGGGGATCCGTCTGTGGCAAAGATGACCTTCAGATTGCCTGATTCCTTCCACGAAGGGCGCTTAAAGACTAGCACCGGTATCGCGGAATTGATTGCAACCGCCCTTGTCGCGCTCCCGAGAAACAATATCTGGACCCCTTTTACCCCTCTTGCCCCCATCACGATCAGGTCGGCGCCGTAGTCGCCAGCCTTTTCTATAATCGTTGTGTCCGGGTAGCCTTCTTCTTCGACCGTGACGACGTTTGCGTTGAGAGGCCCCAGTATTTGCGCTGAGGCATGCAGGATCTTCGGGGCGACTCTCTTGATTGCCCGCATGACTTGCGCGCTGTAGTCGTCTTCGTACGGAATCTCGCTGACCACGTGCAAGACAATGATCTCGTCCTTTTTCGAAAAATTGAACCGCGCGAGAAATTTTGCCGCCCCTTCCGAATATTCCGATCCGTCTGTCGCAAGCAGTACCTTCATCCTGATCACCTCTTACCACCATCTTATCACGGAAAGAAAGAGGAGAGAACAGCGCAAATTTCTCGAATCGCAGTCGTGGATCAGGCATCCGGATCAAATGTAAGGCAGCAATCGACAATACTTGATGTGAAGGACAGTGACCGATTATGGCCAAGTCGCCTGTTGCATCGGGAAATAAACACTGCCTCCTCATGATGTCCAATATCGACGAATACGCAGTTATGACGAATCGAAACTAATAAGGATTTACGAAAGTAATAAGCACAGAGTATTGACAACACAGGATGAAATTGTTGTCACTTACGGAGCTTGCATTTCCCTCTCAGCTCTACTAATATTGCAATTAAGAGCAACCATGCAATTATGTAACTGAGGGAGGAATGCCAGGCTCAAAAAATGGAGGAAAATGAAAAAGGTCTCTATATCTATTTTGGTACTATCTATATTTTGTCTTGCATGGTCGGGAGTCTCCTCCGCTGTAAGCCTGAAAGAGCAAAAAAAAAGACAAATTGCAGAATCAGCATATCAAATCAATAAGAGCCATGACAACCTGGGGCAAATAGCAGCGTCGGCGGTATCCCTTTGGCCCTCCTCTCCTCCAAATAACGCCATCTCTGCTATATTTTCATGGTTTAGCGATCCTTTCATTATTTACACATGGAGGGATGCTGGCGATACGTGGGTTCAGATTGTTCCACAAAAAGGCTCGCGCCCGTTTATATGTAGTTCATTTTTTACTATAGTTCAAAACGCTATCCAATTCGAAACCGTAAAATTAGACACGATCGCCGGAGATTCTCAGTGTGATCATGTTTTAATCACATCTATTTTCAGATTCACCCAGTGGTCTTTTAACACTACGAAGGCTGATCTTAATCAAGCCTTTACTCTTCTTTATGATGGAGGAACACGAACACTATATAGCTTGAACGTGCCTCGGGATAGTTCTACGCCCTCCACTCCCCATGCGAATGCGGTCGCAGAGGGTGAGGAGTGGATAAGCTACAGTATAGGGTCCCCTGGTGAATCCTACTATGACTCAGAAAGTATTATTACTTATGTGGCTGAAGATATTGTACAGGTTTGGAGCAAGACGATATATTCAGATGAAGGGAAAAAATCCCTAGAACAAGATTATAAAGTGCCCGATATATCAGAATCTAAAAGTCTACAGGAATTTAATTGCCACACAAGAGAAACGCGGATTATAACAGCAGTGTACTACGACTCCTCGCAGAAAGAAGTTATCAATGCCGGCGACAAGCCGAGTGACTGGATGAACATACCTCCAGGAAGCAGAGCAGAGAATCTGTACAAGATAGTGTGCAGGAAAGTGCAAAAATAGGGGAGATCCCCCTATTTATGATAATTTCCGCTTGTACTTCGCGCGGGAAGCAGGCAGCTAGACTTACGGTGTACAGGAAGTATACTTTCGTGTGCAACCGGCCATGAATGGTCTTGCTTCCGAACGGAATAATTGAGGCCGCAGCTAAAATTATCCAGGTGAGGAATAAGGAAAAGTGATTTGAGTTACTCCCATATCTCCTTCTTGAGTGCATCGAGCAGTTCGCTCTCTTTAAGTCTCCGGACAATCTTGCCCTTCTTGAAGAGAAGGCCGGTCCCCTTTCCGCCTGCGATACCGACATCGGCCTCTCTCGCCTCGCCCGGGCCGTTCACGATGCAGCCCATCACCGCAACGGTTATGGGCTTATGGACATCTTTCAGCAGGTTTTCCACCTTGGCCGCAAGTCCGCGTATGTCGATCTCGCATCTGCCGCACGTTGGGCAGGAAACGATGTTCGCCCCCTTTTCCCTTAGTCCTAGAGACTTGAGTATCTCGTAGGCTACCCTCACTTCCTCGGCCGGTTCTGCGGAGAGAGAGACACGGACGGTATCGCCGATGCCTTCCGCAAGAAGGATGCCGATGCCGACTGAGCTCTTAATCATTCCGGTAAAGGAAGGTCCCGCTTCGGATATGCCGACGTGGAGCGGATACCTGAATTTCCTTGAAAATAGCCGGTACGCATCTACCGTGGTCGGCACGTTCGATGCCTTCAGCGAAACCTTGATGTCCCTGAAGCGCAGGGACTCGAGAATTTCGATATGCTCCGCCGCGCTTTCGACAAGCGCCTCGGGGGAAGGGTGGCGATATTTTGCGAGGAGTTTTTTGGAGAGCGATCCGGCGTTTACTCCGATCCTGATCGGAATATGCCTGTCGCGCGCTGCAGTGACGACCTCTTCCACCTTCCACCTTGCGCCGATGTTGCCCGGATTGATCCTCAGCCCGTCGATCCCCTGCCGGACAGCCTCGAGCGCCAGTTTCCAGTCGAAGTGGATATCGGCGATAATAGGGATCGATACGGATTTTTTGATTTTCCCGAGCGTCTCCGCCGCCTCCATGTCGGGTACAGCGATCCTTATGATCTCGCAGCCCGCCTTTTCGAGCGTCCTGATCTGTCTTGCCGTCGCCTTCGCGTCCCGGGTATCGGTCTTCGTCATCGACTGGACGGAGATCGGGCTGCCGCCTCCGATGGCAACACCGCCGACATAAACGACCCTCGTCTTTTTTCTCTTCAGAGGCATACTCATGGTATTTGTTCTTCCTTTTTCGGGATGGACTGTTCGACTTGCATGCGCGACGCTGTCACGTCTCTTTCCCCTTCTTCCTCCATCTTCTTTTTTTCACGGTATGCCTTCACGGCAGCCTCGTGCTCGCCGAGCGTGACCGAAAATGTATGCGTCCCGTCATTATTCGATACGAAGTAGAGATACGGCACCTCTGCCGGGTTGAGGGCCGCCTCTATAGACTTCAAACCAGGCGAGGCGATCGGTCCGGGCGGCAGTCCATTGATGACATATGTATTATAAGGTGTTTTCCGGCGAAGGTCCGTCATCGTGATCCTCTCTTTCGAACTCTTGATCCCGTAGATAGATGTCGGATCGGCCTGAAGGGGCATGTGTTTTTTCAGTCTGTTATGATAGACCGCCGAGATCAACGGCCTCTCCTCATCTTTTATGGCCTCCTTTTCAATAATGGAGGCGAGCGTGAGGACTTCTGCCTCGGTCATGCCGCGCTGTTCGGTCTCCTCCATGAGATTGATCGAATATTTCTCCCGCATCTTGTCGATCATCACACCAAGTGCCTCTTCCAGGCCGACCCCTTTGGGGATGGTGTACGTGTCCGGGAATATATACCCTTCGACACTGGGGCTGTCGATATCATATGACTCGAGGAAGTCGGGGTCGTGCGCAAGCTTCATAAAATCCTCTTTCGTGGCAATCCCCGTTTTGACGAACGCGTCCGCAACCTCGAGGAGCGAGTCCCCCTCGAGGACCTTTATCTGATACTCGATGATACGGCCCCTGAGGATGATTTTGAATATGTCAAGGGGACTCATGTTGGCCCAGATCGAATAAAACCCGGCCCTGATCTTTCTGTCAGCGCCGGTCAGCCTGCCTAATAAAAGGAAGAGCTTCCCGTCCCTGATGAGCTTTTGGGCCGAAAGGATATCGACTGCCTCCCTGAAAGTCGCGCCCTTCGGGATCTCGATTTCCGTGTATTTGTTTACGTTTTGAGCGGGCACGAGCATCTCGAAGGCGGCATAGGAACCGGCCAGGACAATAATCATGACGAATATGAGAACAATATTATTC
>JAJYLU010000265.1 GCA_021787505.1 Nitrospirota bacterium
TTTCGCGGTCATCGCAGGAGTGATCGTGGTCTCGGTCGCGGCTGCCGCGTTCTTCATTTACAGGTCCAGCTCTGAGAGCAAGGCCAGGGCCCTTGAATACGACGGATACAGGATATACTACGGGCTTTATCAGAAGCAACCACTTCAAAAGGAAGAACAATATCAAAAGGCCCTTGAGAAGTTCAGCAAGGCATATGATGTGAGAAAATCGCCGTATTCCCTTTTTTATATGGCGAGTTGCCTTTACGACATGGGGGAATATGACGAAGCTCTGAAGGACCTGAAAGCCTTGACCGCGGGCTTTCCCGAAGATGAAAGTTTCTTTGCCTTATCTTATTACAAAATGGCGGACATCAGCTTGAAGAAAGGGGATAAGGAAGGAGCCCTCAAACTACTCGATGCGCTTTACCAGAGCAGGACAGCCCCCCTCAGGGACCTCGCTCTTGTCGAATCGGCGAGGGTACTTGAATCCATGGGGAAGACGGAGGAGTCGTCCAAGAAATACGCGGAACTTATGAAGGAATTCCCAGGCTCGCAGTTCGCAGCTGAGGCGCAGGCAAAGGCGGGAGCAAAGACGGAGGGCCCTGCAAAGAAGTAAGGGAGGAGCGGTTAATCGTCAGCTACGATATGTTTCTTGTCCAGCGAGGTTACGACAATCTTCCTGACCTGTTTTTTTCTCGCGGCATGCCTATACCTATGTTTTAATACCTTTCTTTTTCCGAGCCGGTCGTCACGATCAAGATGAAACTTATCCTTCGGAGGCAGATAAATAGTCTCGCCGGCCTTGAGATGCTTCATCCCCCCGTCATCGTCGTTTAGCTCCAAAATAACGCTCGCAGGGATTTCCGTCTTGTTCGAGATCTTCTTTATGGTGTCCCCCTTCTTGACGGTGTACCTCGCCACAGAAAACCTTTCTTCTTCGGGGATATTCTCCAGGTTTGTCAAAAAAACGGCCTTCTTTCCAAAAGGTATCCTCAACGTGTAAGGTCTGACATTGGCCGGGGTGCTCCATCTCCTGATCTCCGGGTTAAGATCTTTGATCGCGTCAACCGAGGTCTCGGCGCAGCGAGCGGCCACATCAAGGTCAATAGGGCTGCCGAGAACAACCTCATCATATTCAAAGGGAGCACGATAAACGAGATCGTCAAAGCCGTAGTAACGGGGGTTTGCCGCGATCAGTTTAGCGGCGATAAACCTGGGCACGTATTCTTTTGTTTCCTTCTTTATATGTCGGGTATTCAGAAGTGCCCAGTAGTCGTCGCTCTTAGACCTGTTGAGCGCATTGAGAATCTTCCCCTCGCCGGCGTTATAGGCCGCCATTGCGAGATTCCACGATCCGAACATATCATAGAGGTCCTTCAGGTAGTTTGCAGCGGCTGCAGTGGACTTCACGGGGTCCTTCCTCTCGTCCCGCCACCAATCAATCGTAAGCCCGTACTTCTTGGCCGTAGAGGCGATGAACTGCCACGGACCCACCGCCCTTGCCACAGAATATGCGTTCGGGTTAAACCCGCTTTCTATGAGTGGAAGAAAGGCTATGTCTTCCGGAATGTTATAAGCCTTCAATATATCCTTCATCAGCTCGACGTACTCGCCCGACCGCTGAAGATAAAGGGAGAACCTTTCCTTTATCTTCTCGGTAAAGAGCGTTATGCTTTTCTCCACCGCCTTTTCAGCCACCGGGTTTGAAGTATAGGACGCGGCAGAGGCATTTTCCTTGCCAGGGTCCGGAGAGGCCGGAACGTCCGTTTTCGGAACAGGTGCAGTTACCTCCGCAGCGGTCTTGTCCGCGGGAATCTTGTTCTGGTTCGGGTCCGCGGCGAGTTCCTGATTAGAAGAGACGACCTGCGATTGCGCAGCGCCTTCGGTCCCCGTCCCCTTGTCAATTTCAACGGCGAATAAATAAGAAGGGGAGAAAAAGAGTAAAAAGAAGAGGGCAAACGACTTAAACATCATATGCGTTTATTTATACCCCAAAAATACTTTTTTGTCAAGAATTTGGCGAGTAATTTCCGGGAAGCCGATTCGCGTTCCGAACTCTCTTGGCGGCGACTTTGCAAAATCTCTCGCGAAAATGTTAGATTTTTTCATGGTCCGCTATGGAGAAAAGGCGATAAAGAGGGCTAAACTTGAGGTATGGGACAACCCATACGCGGAGAGAGACTATGAAATCAAAATAAGTTTTCCCGAGTTTACCTGTCTCTGCCCCCGTTCGGGATATCCGGATTTTGCCGTCATTTTGATGACCTACGTGCCGGACAGAAAGATTGTGGAACTCAAATCTCTCAAACTCTACCTGAATTCCTTCAGAGATGTCCACATGTCCCATGAAGAGATTACAAACAGGATATATTCCGAGCTCGAAAAGAGATTGAGGCCCCGCTTCCTCGAGGTCACCGGGGATTTCAATCCGAGGGGCAACGTCAAGACCGTGGTAAGAGTTTGCTCCGAGGACCGGAAGCGGCCATAGAATTCCATTATGGGGGTCCTCTGAGAAATCACCTCTGTCTCCGGCTCCAACTTCTTGACCCTGTTCCCGCCCGCTGTTTCCGCGCATTATCGGCAGAGTTCCGAATTGTACTTCTTATGTGCTAATATTTTTATATGGTAAAGGATCTGATGCTCCACGGTTCCATCGGTCCGGTCGATTTTTTTGTTTTTGTGGCGGGTGCGAACGTAGGGAATACCTATTTCTACGAGGAGAGGGGACAGGGAATAAGGTTTTTTTCGAGGGGCAACGAACTCTCACTGTCGAATGAGGACGTCCGGTACAGCGGTACCGGCGGCAGTTTTTGCGAGTACATGTTCGGAGTCGAGAAACCGCTCAAGGACCTGGTCAAACCGAATGTCCTTAATCGTCTGGTCATGTTCGGAGCATTCCTTGATCAGAATGAAAGGCTCGTATTTACCAATGACACGTCCGGCTCAGAGTCCTTCCTCAGGCTTTTTCTTCTCGGTCACGCGGTGAGGAACTATTATTTCTTCGTGTCCTCCGACAACAAGAGCGAGCCGAAGAGGCGGCAGCGTCAGATTCTGAGGTCGGCGGGCAGGTTCTTGAAGAGGAACGATTTGATAGCCCATGACTCCGACGCCGAGCTCCTGGAAGGTTTGGTCGGGGCGCTTGACGAACCCCAATCGACTGTTTTTGTCTTTAAGCTCGTTCATCGGGAGAACCTCGAATTCTCAGGGACGTTCATGGATGTCTATTCGAAAAGGAGTATGCTCCTGCCGGAAGAGGAGACCCGTTTGAACGGCATAGCCCTTAAGTACCATATCGACGATTATCAGCAGGAGCGGATGAAGATCGACTGCATGTACAGACACCCCGAGAACAGGAGCGTCGTGGATGAATACAGGGACATACTGCTCGGCATTGCTTATAAAGACACCCCTCAGCAGTCTGCGCTTGCAAGGCTCCATCGGCTGAGGACGTTGAGTATACGCAATAATATCCCCGGCATCCTCTTCGATACCCTCGATGCCCTCCTCCTCAAGGGCAAGGATTTCGAGGCCATCGAGGAGCCGGAGTATCTGAAGGAATCGCGGGCCATCCTGGAGAACCTCTTCTTCAAAAGTCCGTCCCTGAAGAGTCACATCATAAACGAGGACATCGCAAAACTCATCAGGGCCAAACATGCGGCCCATACGCAGAGCGACGCCGGGTTTGAACGTATCCTCCTCGACATAGGGAAGTCCTGTGACGAGTTCGCCCGGGAGAACAATAACTTCAGTATCTTCGAGGAACTGAGCTCCATAATCACCTACTTCGACAGATACGACAATATCCAGTCGTTTCTCAGCAGGGTGGCGTTTATG
>JAJYLU010000266.1 GCA_021787505.1 Nitrospirota bacterium
CGTCTGGCCGAGGAATTCGTGCTCTGGTCGACAGAGGAGTTCGGTATGATAGAGAGTTCCGACAGATTTACTACGGGGTCAAGTATCATGCCGCAGAAGAAAAACCCCGACGTCGCGGAACTCATACGGGGGAAGACCGGAAAAGTTTACGGCAACCTTATTGCCGTCCTCACCCTCATGAAGGGACTGCCGCTGTCGTATAATCGCGACATGCAGGAAGACAAGCCCTCTCTCTTCGAGGCGGTCGACACGCTGAAGTCCTGCCTGGCGGTCACGGAGGCGATGCTTCCCGAGGTGCGTTTCAACACCGGACGGATGAGCGCCACAGCAGAAAAAGGGTATTCGACGGCGACTGACCTGGCCGAGTATCTCGTGAGAAAAGGCGTCCCTTTCAGGGAGGCGCATGAGATCACCGGCAAGGTGGTTCTATATTGCATTACCTACGGGAAAAGCCTTCGCTCGCTTGATCTGAAGGAACTGAAATCTTTTTCCCCTTTTATCGGCAAAGACGTCTACTCTTTTTTGGATCCTTCTCAGTCTGTGAAGTCGCGACGGTCTTATGGAGGAACCGCACCCTCCGAGGTGAGAAGACAGATCAGACAGTACCGGAAGATTCTTGCCTGAGATGCGCATTCGCAAATGGCATTTCACCCTTTCCGGACCGCCGGCCGTATTTCTTCTTCTTTGCGTACTTTTCGGCATTTCTTCCTGCGGAAAGAAGGGCGCCCTCACCCTCGTATCCCATGAAAAACCGGCGGCCCCTTCCCACCTCGCCGCCCACCACAGGGAAGGCGTGATCTTGCTGTCATGGGATTTCCCGGCAGAAAAAGAGAGGGAGGTCGCTGGCTTCATTATTCTGAGGGCCACGGAAGGGGAGTTTGAAAAAATTGCTTCCCTGGACAGCAGGTCCCGCTCCTTTCGCGATACCACCTTTAAGGAAGGGACGAACTATCGCTATGAGGTCCTGACAAGGAACCTTGCGGGAATACTCAGCGATGCCTCGAACGTTGTGGCCCTTACCCCCTTCCCCGGACCGATGCCACCGAGAGAAATGACTTCGCGGATCATCGGCGATTCCGTGGTCTTGTCCTGGGAAAAGGCCGGCGTCAAAACATTGTACAACGTCTACAGGACCTTTTCGAAAGGGGTATACGGTCCCGCGCCAATGAATACCTCCCCCCTTGGGGACAACACCTTTCACGATACTTTCTTTATCGACAGGCCCGTCTACTACACCATCCGCAGTCTTTCCGAGAACCTGGATGAAGGACCGCCGTCTGCGGAATTTGCGGTAGACCCCGGACAGCTTGTTCCGCCGGCCCCGCAGGACCTCCGCTGTTTTGTGATGCCGGACAGGATATATCTCTCCTGGAAAGAACCGCAGGCAGCGTGGATCACCGGCTTCAGAGTATACAGAAAAATCGGGTCCGAAGAATATGGACTGATCGGCGAAACCCAGATCCCCTCCTTCGTCGACATGTACAATCCCTCACTGGAGAGGGGCTATCGCGTCACTGCGCTCGGACCTTCAAAAGAGGGGCCGCCCACGGAAATAGTCGGCGCGTGCAGGAATCCGGAATGACCTTGGACGGTGCCTTTTGGGGAGTGATTAATTGTTCCCGGATGATGTATAGTATCGATGTGGATGCTTTTTTTGTTCGTCCAGCACTTCACGAGAACCGTTCTGACAGGCGGTCCCGGCGGCCGCAACCCGCGCCGCTCCCGGGTCGGGACACACCATACAACATATAATGTATACCATGCAAAAATCGCTTCGTTTGCTGGTTATCGAGGATTCAGAGGAAGACGTTATACTCCTGACGCGAGAACTTAGGGCGGGAGGATACGAACCCGACTGGGAACGCGTCGAAACTGCGGAAGCAATGAAATCCGCAATAGCCCAAAAGCAATGGGATATCATCATCTCCGATTACATCATGCCGCAATTCAGCGGACTGGATGCGCTGGATCTCGTGAAGCAAAGCGGGATCGATATCCCGTTCATCATCGTGTCCGGAAAAATAGGAGAAGACATTGCGGTGGAAGCGATGAAGGCCGGAGCTCATGATTACATCGTAAAGGGGAATCTGGCAAGACTTGTTCCTGCTGTGGAGAGGGAGCTTCGTGAAGCCGAGATTAGGAAGGCCCGCAGGCTTGCGGAAGAAGAACTGAAGCGTTATCGGGAACACCTCGAGGAACTTGTCGCAAGCCGTACGGACGAACTGAAGGGCGCAAATGAACAGTTACAGCTGGAGATCGCCGACCGGAAGATGGCGGAGGAGGCCCTCCGCAAGGCGGTCAGGAGGGCAAAGGACGAAAAGGCGAAGTCGGACGCGATCATCGCGGCGCTTGGCGATGGCATCGTCATCCAGGACAGAGAATACAGGATCACCTATCAGAACCGGATCCATAAAAAGCTCATCGGCGACCAGCTCGGCCAATATTGCTACCTTGCATACCGCTCCAGTGGAGACGTCTGCGAAGACTGCCCGATCGAGATGTCGTTCGACGACGGAAGGATTCATAAAGCCGAAAGGACAATCAAGACCGACAAAGGCGTGCTGAACATAGAAGTGACCGCTTCCCCGCTTCGCGACGCGACCGGAGAGATCATCTCGGGTATCGAGGTTGTCCGGGACGTGACCGAGCGAAGGAAGATGGAGAACGAGTTGAGGGAACACCGCGACCACCTCGATCTGCTCGTGAAGGAGCGCACCGCCGAACTGAGGAAAGTCAACAGGGAACTCAGGGCGGAGATCATGCGTCGGATACAGATGGAGAAGGACCTGATCGAGAGCCAGCGTTTCGTCCATCGCATAGCTGACGCCACTCCGAACATACTCTATCTTTATGACGTCATAGAAAACAAGAACATTTACGTGAATTCGATAGTCAAGGAGGTCCTCGGCTACACGCCTGAAGCTATCAAGAAGATGAAGAGCGCGTTTTTCAAGACCCTTCTCCATCCGGACGACACGCCTGTCATCGAATCGATGGCAGACAGGTTTTTGAAGGCAAAAGACGGGGACATCATCGAATCTGAATACCGGCTGAAGAACGCAAAGGGAGAGTGGCGCTGGTTCTACAGCAGGGACATTGTTTTCAAGAGGACGTCTGACGGTCTCCTGAAGCTCGTCCTCGGCATTGCGCAGGACGTAACCGAACGCACGGTAGTTGAACAGGAACTGAAGAACTCCCGTGAACAGCTGCGTATTCTCCTGGCCCATCTGCAGTCGGTGAGGGAAGACGAAAGGACCAGGATCTCCAGGGAGATCCATGATGAGCTGGGCCAGTCGCTGACCGCCCTGAAGATTGACCTGTCCTGGCTGCTGAAGCGGCTGAACAAGGAGCAAAAACCCCTCGTGGAGAAGGCCGAACTGATGTCGAATCTGATCGACATGAACATACAGACCGTCAAGCGTATCTCGGCGGAGCTTCGGCCGGGACTTCTCGACGATCTCGGTCTGCCCGCGGCCTTCGAATGGCAGGCCGAAGATTTCCAAAAGAGAACGGGTATTCACTGTGAGATAAAGATCCGGCCCGAAGACATCGCGCTCGACAGGAACCTTTCGACTGCGATATTCCGTATCTTTCAGGAGACGCTCACCAATGTCGTGCGGCATGCCAAGGCGAGGAATGTCAGCGTGACCCTGACAAAAAAGAGAGAAGAGTTTCTCCTCGAGGTGAAAGACGACGGGAAAGGCATTACGGAGAAACAGATTTCGAGTCCGAAATCGATCGGGTTAATAGGCATGAGGGAACGGGTCCATTTCTTCGGCGGCGGCGTGAAGATCAACGGGAAGAAAAACAA
>JAJYLU010000267.1 GCA_021787505.1 Nitrospirota bacterium
CGGTCATGCGGTCATAAAACAGTGAAGAGTGAGAAGTGAGGAGTGAAGAGAGAAAATCAGACTGCCGAATTCCCGCATCTTCGACCGACAGGAATTTGTACCTTCTGGACCGCTCGATCCTCCTTACCTTCGCCAGGCCGCAGCTGTGGCAGACAGATACCGCATTCGTGGACCAGGCGGTCGTAAAATTCATCCGGGGCCCCACCTCAAAAATAAAGTTCCGAGTTCCGAGTTCTGGGTTCCCAGCTAAGAAACTCTCCGCCGAAAAGTTTTCAGGCTCGAACGTTTCGCTTAGGAGCCACCTTAGCAACTCCATATCACCGGATGAAAGGGGAGAAGTCGCTTCGATATAAAAGCAGTACTCTGTTTCGAGGTCTTTGATCTCCCCTGACACCTTTCCCCTGACAAGAGAGAGGAGCCTTTTCCTTCCCGCCTCGTCTACCGCCGGTCTCTTATATCTGTATATCAAGCCCACTTTTTCCTTTCACTCTTGGAAAGCAGATATTTACACTGGCATTGCATCCACCGCAAGAAAAGAGTGGCGAATATCTGAAAAAGGTCCATAATCTGAGGCTCCGCAAGGCCCTTGCCTGTTGCGGACAGACTTTTTTCTCAGTATCACACAGGGTTAAAACTGCGGCTACGTGAATCACAATCGATATTTGCCGAATTTATGGACTTTTTCAGCATGTTCGCCTTCTCATTTATAATAATATAACTTACTCAGCGCCCTTTCCCGCCAAATACCCTTTCAAAAATGAAGCCAATATTCCTGAAATAATGTTTCAGGTCAAAGATGGCATTGATCTCCTTCGCGGAGAGGTATTTCCTCACCGCGGGGTCTTTCAGGAGCAGCGACCTGAAATCTTTTCTCTTTTTCCAGCTCATCATCGCGTTCTTCTGGACAACCGCATAGGCGTCTTCCCTCGTCAGGCCCTTTTCCGTCAGCCTGATGAGGACGTTTTGCGAATTGTAGAGGCCGTAACTGCGGCCCATGTTCTCTTTCATCCTCTCGGGATAGACCTGAAGGCCGGACAGTATCCCCGTCAGCCTGCTAAGCATGTAATCGACAAGTATCGTGCTGTCGGGGATAATCACACGCTCGACCGAAGAATGCGAGATGTCGCGTTCATGCCAGAGCGCAACATTTTCGAGCGATGCAAAGGCATTCGCCCGCACGACCCTTGCGAGGCCTGACAGGTTTTCGCAGCCGACGGGGTTGCGTTTATGAGGCATCGCCGATGAACCTTTTTGCCCCTTGGCAAAAGGCTCCTCCGCCTCGAGCACCTCGGTCCTCTGCAGATGCCGTATCTCCACCGCGATCTTTTCTACCGAGGCGGCGATGATCGCCAGTGTCGTGAGGTACTCTGCATGCCTGTCTCTCTGCACCACCTGGGTCGCAACCGGCTCGGGTTTCAGGCCGAGTTTCCTGCAGACTTTTTCTTCGATCTCGGTCGGCAGATTTGAAAACGTCCCGACAGCCCCGGAAAATTTTCCCGTGCTGATCGCCTTCTTAGCCCTCTCCATACGCTCGAGGTCCCGTTTGGTCTCCTCGTACCAAAGGGCGAACTTCAGCCCGAAGGTCATGGGCTCCGCATGGACGCCGTGACTCCTGCCTATGCAGGCGGTACCCTTATACCTGAACGCCTGATCCCGCAGCACAGCCATGAGTTTCCTTATGTCTTTGATGATAATGCCGGCCGCCTCTTTCATAAGGAGAGAGAGCGCGGTGTCCACAATGTCGGATGAGGTAAGACCCTTGTGAATATACCTGGACTCAGGACCGACCTTTTCGGCAACGGAAGTAAGGAAGGCGATCACGTCATGCTTCACTACAGCCTCTATCTCGTCGATCCTTGTGACGTCGAAACCCGCCTTTTGTCTGATCAATTCAAGGGACTTCTTCGGAATCTTCCCCAATTCTGCCCATGCCTCGCATACTGCGATCTCAACGTCGAGCCATTTTTGGAACCTGTTCTCCGGCTCCCAGAGCCTTCCCATCTCCTGTCTGGTATAACGCGGTATCATAATCTCCTCTTAATGAAAGAATATTTTGAGACTATTATTATAATCCCGGTCATCTAATAACGAAAGAGGTTGTCCGAATACGCGACCCGGGACGGCCGAAGGGAGATGTCACGCTACGCCTTCGCGCAGTTCCTGGCGATCCTGTCGAGCAGGCCGTTGATAAACGGGACGGACTCAAGAGACGAATACTTCTTCGCGATCTCGAGCGCCTCGTTGATCGTCACCGCAGAGGGAATGTCCGGGCGGTAGAGTATTTCATACACGGCAAAGCGGAGGATATTCCTGTCCACCGCCGCCATCCTGTGCAGGTCCCAGTGTTCGGCGGCCTCCTGAACCACCCGGTCTATCTCCTCGAGGTGCTTCAGGGTCCCCCGGTAGATTTCCGTAGCAAAATGTTTCAGCTCCTCTTTGTCGTTCTTGCCCGCGCCCGCATCCTCGGGGACCGTCTCTTCACCGTCTTTCCCGGCAAACTCCGATTGAAATAGCATCTGGAGCGCATACTCCCTTGCCCTGCGACGGTTCATATGGAAGTGAAAAGTGAATAGTGAATAGTGAATAGTCTAAGACTCACTTCCTTCACTCTGGGTTGCTCCTCACTTTTCGGCTCTCTTCTCTACCTTTAACTT
Organism: Nitrospirota bacterium; assembly: GCA_021787505.1. Taxonomy (GTDB): domain Bacteria; phylum Nitrospirota; class Thermodesulfovibrionia; order Thermodesulfovibrionales; family UBA6898; genus Sulfobium. The sequence continues at coordinate 2,655 of JAJYLU010000267.1, forward strand.
ATAACTTCTTCATGACTTGCGCCATCTCAATGGCGGTGATTGCTGCATCGAACCCCTTGTTGCCGCTTTTGGTCCCGGCCCTCTCGACCGCCTGTTCGATCGTGTCCGACGTGATCACACCGAATGCTATCGGCACGCCCGTCTCAAGAGAAGCGGAAGCAACTCCCTTCGATACCTCTGCCGCCACATATTCGAAATGAGGTGTCGCCCCCCTGATCACGGTCCCGAGACAGACCACCGCGTGATACGTGCCCTTTGTCGCAAGTTTCTTCGCCGCAAGCGGGATCTCGAACGCTCCCGGGACCTTCACCACATCTATGTCTTCCTCTTTCGCCCCGTGCCTGACCAGCGCATCGACCGCGCCGTCAAGGAGCTTGCCGGTGATAAAGTCGTTAAACCTGCTCACTACCACCGCGAATTTCAGGCCCTTTGCCTGGAGCTCTCCCTGAATAATTTTCATATCTCCCTCCTCAGCAAATCACACGTTACTCAGCATATGACCGAGTTTTTTCTTCTTCGTCTTGAGATATACCAGGTTCCTTTCGTGCGGGCTCGTTTCCATCGGCACCCTCTCGACCATCTTCAGTCCGTATCCTTCCAGGCCGACTATCTTTTTGGGGTTGTTCGTCATCAGCCGCATCTTCCTTACGCCCAGGTCGACGAGTATCTGCGCGCCGATCCCGTAGTCCCTGAGGTCGGCTTTGAACCCCAGCTTGATATTCGCCTCGACCGTGTCGAGCCCTTTGTCCTGGAGTTCATAAGCCTTTAACTTGTTCACGAGGCCGATTCCCCTTCCCTCCTGCCTCATGTAGAGCATGACCCCCTGGCCCTTTTCGTTTATCATCTCCATCGCCCGGTGGAGCTGCTCGCCGCAGTCGCAACGCCTGGACCCGAAGACGTCGCCGGTAAGGCATTCTGAATGCACCCTCACCAGCACATCGTCTTCCGGCTTGATCTCCCCCTTGACCAAAGCGAGATGCACGTTGCTGTCGACTTCGTTGGAGTAGGCGATCACCGTGAACTCCCCGAACTCAGTCGGGAGTTTCGTCGCCGAAACGCGGTGAACAAAGCGCTCGGTCCTGATCCGGTGCCCGATAAGGTCTTTGATGGTGACGATCTTCAGGTCGTGTTTTTTTGAAAACTCCAGAAGTTCGGG
>JAJYLU010000268.1 GCA_021787505.1 Nitrospirota bacterium
CCCAGTCAAGGGCATAGAGGGTATGTTCCGTATCCGGACCGAGCGGGACGATTCTCGAATCCCACCCAAGCTCGACCCCCTTTCTCAGGAGCTGCTTTGTCACGCTGTCGCCGTTCGACTGTCCCGAAAGGAAGGTCAGGATATTTTTTTCCTGAAGCTCCCTCACGATGTTGACTGCAATGTCATCAGTCGGAGCTGCGCCGATAATGGCCGCAAATCCCGGCATGGTGCCGTCCACAAGCTGAATTCCAAGGTTCCTCTGGATAGTGTCGGATATAAAACCGTTGTAAACATACCCCGTATCGGGGTCTTTGCACGGTTCGAGTCCATAGACGTATCGCAAAGCAAGAATGACCTCCTCGGCGAAGAGTGTGGCCATGCCCGAGTCCAGGGCCTCGCCGAGATAGGGTTTCCATATGTGCTCCTCAGGTTCATCATGCAAGAGTTCCTTTGCATAACCGAGGGCGACCCTCATGTCCCCAAGCGTCTTGACGGGGAAAGCGGTCATCGCGTAAATCATCGGAAGATAAAACGCGGTATCCGGAAACTCGAAGGCGAGATCCTTGCCTTTTTCGGCTATTGCCTTTTCGAGCATTTCTTCGGCTTGCGCTACAAGTTTTCGCGCGCCTCTGATGGCGGCAGTTGCTATAAACTTGGACATCCTGACCTCCTGATTTTTGAATAGTTTATTTTATACAATGCTAATTGTATAAATCAATTTATTGGCCCCCGCAGGTCGCAATTTAAAGAACCCTTTAACCACAGAGGCACTGAGACACCGAGGGAAAAGCATTACATAGGCAATAAGAAATGGATCAAACAGAGCACAGGACTGAATATCTTTATCAACCTCAAATTGCTTCGCCCTCTTTTGGATCAATTCTTTCTTTGTTTCGACATACCTCTCTGTGCCTCCGTGCCTCTGTGGTTACAATATCCTTAACACATTACTACCGTGATTTCAGAAAAGCGGGGATCCCGTTCGCTTCCCTCGGCCCCACGGTGACCTTCCAGCCTGGAAGCTTGTCCTCTATGGCCCCGCTCAGTATGGCCACATACCCCGGTATAATCAGTTCCTTCTTCTTGATCTCGTTCTCTATGCCGCTTTCCTGTATGAACTGCGCGATCTTGGAGGCCGTGAACTTGCCCGCAGCCCAGGCGGTCAGCACCGATAAGCCTTCGCTGTCCATGACGGCCAGTCTGCACGGGACTTTGCTGTTTTCGACCTCACCGGAGACAATGAAATACGTAAGCGAAAAATTGGTCGTGATCATAAACGGAGAATCAGCGGCCGGCTCTCCTATTTTGTATATCTTTTGCTCCACCTGCATCGGCACCTGTGGATCCGTATAAATGTTCTGCCTCAAGGTGAAGAGAGCGACATTCTTCCACTTTTCTATGCTGCTCACGACGACGATAGACGAATACTTTGCGATCCCCAGAGTAGCCACCAGCGCTTCGAGCATATGGTCGTCCCTTTGTGCAAAAGTTATCACGGGATAGCCCAGGGATTTGAAATTCTTTCTGATTGCCGCGCGCCTGACCAACGTATTCGCTTCGAGTATCTCTCTTGCGCTCCTTGCGCCTGAATCTATGACCAAATCCTCGACGCCAAGCGCCTTCATCTTCTCGGTGAGAGCCGAAAGGGCATCGAGTCCCTTCGCACTGACACCCAGGGGCACTTTATGCGTCTTGGCAATACTCGCCATCGCCTCGGCATTTGAATCGTCGGCGCCATAAAGAATGGGTTTCTTATCTGCGACAAGCTTGACAGCCGCCTCAGCGGCAGACGGGTTGTGCGTAGCGAGGATCAAAGCCACATCAGGGGCTTCCGCCATCACCGCCTTTACGGCTTTTTCAAAGCGCGCCGAATCATTGGATGCATTGTTTATCAGAATAGCGTCAATCCTGAGCTTCTGCCCCACTCTGTCGATCTCGGAATGCATTACGCCGTCGGCGATCTCCTGTATCTCGCCATCTTCCATCGTGTCTTTAACTTCGACCGCGACAGCACAGGGGTTCACAAACTTCTTTTCGTGCCTGAAAAGCACGGTCTCCTCCCCCATCTTCACGCTCATGCTCCCCACCCCAAAAGAGACCGGTCTTATGGGCGGCGCAGACGCCTCACCAAGGACCTTCTTGGCCTCTTCAGAGACATCGGGACACGCGTCAAGGGACGCCTGCCTCTGCGCAAGCTTCATAGCAAAGGCGAGGCAGGTAGGATGTCCGCACTTCTTACAATTGGTTTTGGGAAGCAATTTGAATATCTCAACGCCGGATAATGCCATTTTTTCCTCCTAAATATCGTGATGCGTAATGCGTAACGCGTATGAGTAACCATCACGTGTCACGCGTCACGTGTTACGTCACATCAGTTCATCCACAAATCTCTCGACTGCCTCAACAGCCTTGGGATGCCTCATGATCAGAAACTCAGCGCCCGCCATCATCAGAGCGCCGGCAGTCACGGTCTCCCACGCTATGCCCCTCTCTTCAAGAGACCCCCAATGGGGCAGGTCCGCTTCAAGTGCCTGCGTCTCCTTGACTTTCCAGACATACATGCCAACGTCACCGAGCATGGGGGGCTGCATGGTCGCGTCGTTCTGGGTCAGGGCCGCGAGCCTGATCCTCTCCATGACCGAATAGGTATATTCGAGACCGTATCCAAGGGCCGAACACATTGGATCGGTTATAAGCCTCTCCTTATCAAAACCCATCTGAGTCACAAGAATATTCAACTGTTTTGAGAGATTAATATCGAGCTCCGACATAGCGATAAGTTTGTGGTTATTTGCCATGGCCGCCGCGGCAATCGTCTTGTAGTTGGCCTCCTGGGCCTTTCCGATAATACAGTTTCTGTCCTTTGCGGCCTCCGCAACGGCAACAAGGACCGATGAGTCTTTCTCCACATGGTTGCTTCCGAGTACGATCAGTGGCACCTGTATCGCAGAGAGGACTTCTTTCACCGTCTTTGTAGCGTCCTCGGCAGACCTGTTTTCCCTATCGGGATGAGTACCCAAAAGTCTGAGCGCTATCGCCCTCGCCTTCAAAGTGTCCTGGCAGTATTTTGCCCACGTTACCGGATCACCAGAGACGCCTTCGTAAACCTTTCTGACTGTCTCGGACCAATCGTCAGGCGGAATGTCCTGGATCTCATAAGCCACCAGGGGACGATTGGGAGCGTTGCCCTCAAAGGAATGAAAGGTGAGGACATTCTCACCGCCGAAAACAGCCTGCTTCTCGGTCCCTATTCCGACCTGGAATACCTTGCCCGGATAAGTCTCTTTTGGTGCAACAAATGCCATAATTTAACCTCCTGAATAGGTTCAGGCTGAGGTTGAAATGTCTTAACCTTAATCTTAACCTTTGCCTGTCGTTATTACATTTCCAAATATGAGTGGGCGTAAAGAGTCCTGCCCATTATCACATCAAGTGTCTTGCTTATCTCGTTCATTTTGTCAGTATCGGTGAGCTGTTTCCCCGCCAGCACGTCCGCAACCAAGGCCTTGTCATTCATTGCCTCGGCCATCTCGCGGGCATCGGCAATAGCCGCAGTCAGACCGGCGCCGGCCAACAGCAGGAAGTAATACTTATTAAGAATAGGACGTAGTGTCTTCGGGCATCCGTTGGATATGTTGCTCAGACCTACGACCGTTTTCATGGGAGGATCATTCATCTCCTGGAACATGCTGATCGCCTTGATGACGTGGCGCGCGTGGTCCTGCGACGTGGCTATTTGAAGCACAAGGGGATCGAGAAAAAGGTCTTCAAGGGGAACACCGTATTCCATGGCCCGCGCC
>JAJYLU010000269.1 GCA_021787505.1 Nitrospirota bacterium
AGACGCCAGATATTGTCCTTTCCCCGCGAAGAGCCGTATGGCGAGGAGCGAGAGGACCGCGATGACGGGCACGATGAGCAGGACGAGGTTGCCGAAATAGTTTGCGTAGAGATTCGTGGCGAAATAAGTATAGGCAAGAAATGAGACCGCCACTACGAGAAGGACAACCCAAAGTTTCCTGGCGAGGACGCCGGCTTTTTCCGCTAGTTCGTCCGAGGTTTTCACGGCGAGCCATATAGCGCCGTGGACGAGAAAGAGGAGGACGAAAAGCGCTCCGGTGAGCAGGCCATAGGGGTTCAGCAGCGAAATGAGCGAGCCGTGGTAGCCGTCCGCGTCCATCGGCAGTCCCTGGAAAATGTTCCCGAAGGCGACCCCGAAGAGGAGCGCCGGCAGAAAGCTTCCCAGGAAGATGCCGATGTCCCAGCCTTTTTTCCATGAAGGACTGCCGGATTTTTCCCTGAATTCAACGGAAACTCCCCTTATGATCAGCGAGAAGAGGACAAGCAGCAGAGCGGAATACAGGTAACTGAACATAAGGGCGTAGGTAGTCGGAAACGCCGCAAAAGTCGCGCCGCCCGCGGTTATCAGCCAGACCTCATTGCCGTTCCATACAGGCCCGATAGTGCGGGTTATTATTCTTTTTTCCGTTTCGTCTTTCGAGATGAAGTTATAGAGCATGCCCGCACCGAAATCGAACCCGTCGAGCATAAAATAGACGGCCCAGAGCACACCCCAGAGTATAAACCAGATTATCTGAAAGGCCACTTCACACCTCCTGTGTACGCGGAGTTTTTACGATGGCGGAAAGGTCGCTGTCGGGCCCTTTCTTCGCGGTCCTGGTGAGGAGATAAATATCAACGATCGCCAAAAAGCCGTAGAGCAGCGTAAAGCCGATGAGAGATGCCCAGACCTGCGTCTGGCTGACGGCCCTCGAAACCGCATCCGATGTCTTAAGCACTCCATACACTATCCAGGGTTGTCTGCCGACCTCGGCGACGATCCAGCCGAACTGTGCTGCCAGGTATGGCAGCGGCAGCGCATAGAACATGATCCTGAGAAAAGTCGTGCGGGAATCGAGTCTGTCGCCCCGTGAGATAAAGAACGCAATAAGCGTCAGCAGAACGAAAAGCAGTCCGAAAACGATCATTACCCTGAAACTGACGAACGTGGCCATTACTGGGGGCCTTTCGCCGGCCGGGTATTCCTTAAGTCCCTTGACTGTAGCCTGCCCGTCGCCGAAGGCGAGAAAGCTCATGAGTCTCGGAATACCTATCGCCTCCACGGAATTGCGCTCATTGGCGGGATCGGGGATCACGACAAGATTGTAGGCGGCCGCTTGCGTAGTGTTCCATACGGATTCCATTGCCGCAAATTTTGTCGGCTGTGTCTTGGCGACTTCGGCAGCATGAAAATCGCCTACGAGGAATATGAGGAGAGAACTGAGAAGGCCGAAAGTCGCCGCAGCCCTGAATGACCGCTTGAAGAAAGTAAGATCGTTTTTTTTCAGGAGATGGTAGGCCGAAATACCCATTACAAAGAATGCGGCGATCACGTACCCCGACAGAAGGGTGTGGAAGAATTTCAGCCAGCCGTATGTGTTCGTGACTACCGCGCCGAAGTCGGTCATTTCAGCCCTGTTGTTCCGCAGTGTGTACCCCACGGGGTGCTGCATCCATCCATTGGCGAGGAGTATCCATAACGCGGAAAGGTTCGTAGCGATCGCCACCAGCCAGATCGAGAGCGCATGTGCCTTTTTCGATATCTTGTTCCAACCGAATACCCATAGCCCGATAAAGGTGGACTCCAGAAAAAAGGCCACCGTCGCCTCTATTGCGAGCGGCGCCCCGAAGATATCGCCGACATATTTGGAATATTCCGCCCAGTTCATACCAAACTGGAATTCCATGGTGATCCCGGTCACGATGCCGAGCGCGAAGTTAATAAGAAAGAGTTTACCCCAAAACTTTGCCATCCTCAGGAATGTCTCATCTCCGGTGCGTACGTAACGGGTCTCCATATACGCAACCAGAATGGACAGTCCGAGTGTGAGAGGTACGAATATGAAGTGAAACATACTCGTCACCGCAAACTGAAGCCTGCTGAGAGCTAGTACATCCATAGCTTTTCCTCCTTTTTTGACCTTCTGCCGTTACTATCTTCCCACGAAATTGCCCCGTTGACAATTCGGTTTGAATGAGGTACATTAAATTAAGATCATTTTAGTCCTGATTAAGGAAAAATGTCAAGTAATAATTTTAGGGTCGATCGGAAAGGGCTTGTCGGGGAGACGAGCATCCGTTATGGTTCCAAATGAAGAGGAACAAAAAAACTAAGACCGAAATCAAGGAGGAACATCATGTGCGTAGAACACAAAAAAGTCTGCATGTGCGGACGGAACAGTGCAAGTCTTCAGTTTCGCGATGAAATAATGCCGGAAGAGGTGCTCGAAGGACTTTACTGCCCGGTCTGTGCGGCCGCAGTCCGATACGATGGCGAGTCAATGATCAGAGACAATGGCTGGATAATCAAGTATGACATGGACATCGTTCGTTTCATGCAGCACAAACTTCCCGCCGTTGATGCCACGCCGGGGTACTTGTTTGATGAGGGGTATTGCACGTGGGACGGGATATATCCGACTGACCGGGCGGATTCGATCAGAGAAAGGGCGGAGCTTGCAGAACTCGCCAGGACGGACAAGAGAAAGTATATCGAGCGGTTCAAGACCTGGGGGATAAACCGGATGAACCGTCTCGCTGAAGAAGGATGGAGGAAGGCAAATGAAAGGGAACAAGGGAAAGAGCCATTGCAGTGTGAGGACGATGCCGGTACCGGTCTTCGTGACATGTCTGAAGTGCGGTTATGAGGTGGAACTCTGGTCGGACGAGCAGGAGACACTCTGCCCGGCATGCGGTTCCCGGGTCTTCAGAAGGGAAGCGACCTTGCACTGAAAGAGGGGGCTATTAAGGCGCCTTATTTCATAGTAAAATTTTAGTTAAGAATAACAAAAAGGAGGAAACAAAATATGGGAGAACACTGCTGCGGGTTAAGTGTCGGGGAGAGCGTCCCCGACTTTAAAATGGAGACGTACGAACCGTCCAAAGGCGATTTCGGAGAGGTGAGCCTTCAGGCGCTCAGGGACCAAAAAAAATGGACTGTCCTCTTTTTTTATCCGGCCGATTTTACGTTTGTCTGAGCGACGGAGTTTGCGGCTCTGGCAGAGCTGCATGCGAAGTTCACGGAGGCAGGGGCGGAAGTGATCAGCGTCAGCACCGACACGAAGTTCGTCCATCTGGCGTGGCAGAAGGACGAAAAATTGCTCGAGAAGGTGAAATACACCATGGGGTCCGATCCGACCGGGTACCTTTCAAGGATGTTCGGCGTGTATGATGAAGCGACCGGGCTTGCACTGAGGGGTTCCTTCATCATCAGCCCCGAAGGAAAGCTGTTTAATTCAGAGGTTAACTTCTACAACCTTGGCAGGAATATCGTGGAACTGTTAAGAAAGCTTGAGGCCAACACCTATCTTGGAATTCATGGTGACGAGGCCTGTCCGGTCGGCTGGAAGAAGGAAGGGGACAAGACCCTGAAACCCTCTGCAAAAATGGTGGGAAAGGTCTACGAGGCCCTCAACAAGTAGGTATCTGTGATCCCAAAGGCGTAAATAATAGGGACAGGCCTTCCGGCCCGCCCCTTTCTATTCAGTTTTTCTTAAAATATCCGCATATGCTAATATATCGAAACGTTTTTTGGAGAGGGAGAACCTATGCTTTCTGAAAGGGCAAAAAAGATCAAG
>JAJYLU010000270.1 GCA_021787505.1 Nitrospirota bacterium
CCAATCTCGGCCTCAAAGCGGAACAGGCGCAGGAGATCATGGAGCTAAGCGATCCTGTGCTGAGATTGAAGCGCGTGAGCGAGATCCTCAGCCGTGAAATAGAGCTGCTCATCGTACAGCAAAAGATCCAGTCCGAGGCAAGGGGAGAGATCGACAAGACACAGCGGGAGTACTTTTTGCGGGAGCAGTTGAAGGCGATCCAGAAGGAACTGGGCGATATAGACGAGAGGGCCGAGGAGGCCAGGGAGTTCAGAAAAAAGATCGAGGATGCGAAGATGCCCGAAAAGGTGCTGAAGGAGGCGGAAAAGCAACTGAAGAGGCTGGAGAAGATGCATCCGGACAGTGCGGAGGCCGCGACAATCCGTACCTATCTCGACTGGCTGGTCGAAGTTCCCTGGGCGAAGAGTACGAAGGACAACCTCGACATAAAGATAGCCAAGAAGGTGCTGAATGAGGATCATTACGACCTCGAAAAAGTGAAGGAGCGGATCCTCGAGTACCTGAGCGTAAGAAAACTGAAGGAGAAGATGAAGGGGCCGATCCTCTGCTTTATCGGGCCTCCGGGTGTCGGAAAAACCTCGCTGGGACGTTCGATTGCGAGGTCGCTCGGCAGAGAGTTCGTAAGAATGTCTCTCGGCGGGGTAAGGGACGAGGCCGAAATAAGGGGCCACCGCCGCACCTACGTCGGCGCACTGCCCGGAAGGATCATTCAGGGCATCAAACAGGCGGGAAAGAACAACCCGGTCTTCATGCTCGACGAGATTGACAAGATAGGGATGGACTTCAGGGGCGACCCGTCCTCCGCGCTTCTAGAAGTGCTTGACCCCGAGCAGAACTTCTCCTTTACGGACCATTACCTTTCGGTGCCTTTCGATCTCACGAACGTCATGTTCATCACGACCGGCAACCTCGCCGACACCATACCCGGGCCGCTGAGGGACAGGATGGAGATCATTTATCTTTCCGGCTACACGTCGGAGGAAAAACTCGGCATCGCAAAGAAGTATCTACTTCCGAAGCAATTGGAGGAGCACGGCCTTACGAAGAAAGTCCTGACGATCACGGACTCGGCCCTTACCCTTCTGATTTCTCAGTATACGAGGGAAGCCGGGGTAAGGAACCTCGAACGTGAGATCGCGAACCTCTGCAGAAAGGTGGCGAAGAGGATCGCCGAAGGCAGGGATAAGAAGTTCGAGGTCGTTACCGGTAATCTTCAGAGTTTTCTCGGCGTGCCAAAGTTCCTGCCTGAAGAGGAGATGGCGCATGACGAAGTCGGCGTTTCGACGGGCCTCGCGTGGACCGAAGCAGGAGGAGACATCATCTATATCGAGGCAACGACTATGATGGGGAAGGGGCATTTGACCCTGACTGGACAGCTGGGAGACGTCATGAAAGAGTCGGCACAGGCGGCGCTCAGTTTTATCCGCTCCACGGCGATGACGCTCGGGATTAAGGAAGATGTCTTCGCGAAGGTGGATATTCACGTGCATGTCCCTGCAGGCGCCATCCCGAAAGACGGGCCTTCCGCAGGGATTACGATTGCTACTGCGCTGGCGTCGGTACTTACCGGCAGGCCGGTCAATAAGAATATCGCGATGACTGGTGAGGTGACCCTGCGGGGCAGGGTACTGCCGATAGGCGGGCTTAAGGAAAAGACGCTTGCCGCAAAGAGGATGGGGATAAAGACGGTAATCATCCCCAAGAGGAACAAGAAGGACCTGGAAGAGATCCCGCGCTACATTAAGAAAGACATGGAATTTGTCTTTGCCGAGACCATGGACCAGGTATTGAAGACTGCGCTGAGACCGGAGAAGAAATCGCCGCTGAAGCGAAAAAAATGACGGGCATCGAGAGGCGATGAGGCTTTCCGATAAGGGGGAACTCGCCCTCGTGGAAGCGCTCGGGAGAAGATTCACAAAAAAAGTACCCGGCGTCGTTCTTGGCATAGGTGATGATGCGGCGGTGGTGAGACCGCGTGGCGGCAATCTGCTCCTGACGACCGACATGATGGTTGAAGGAGTGCATTTCGATCCGGCCTGGATTACCCCTTTTCAACTCGGGTTCAAGCTCGTATCGGTCAATGTGAGCGACATTTATGCTATGGGCGGCAGGCCCGAATACCTCCTGCTGGATTTTGCGGCGCCTGGGGATTTCGATGCAAAACACTTCGAATCTTTTTTCCGCGGACTTGAAGAGGCATCCAAATTATACCGTCTTAGTCTTGTGGGTGGCGATATGTCGTCGGCGGACAGGATTATCCTCTCTGCGACGGTCATCGGCTCGGCAGCCAAATTTGTCACCCGGAGCGGGGCTCGCCCCGGCGACCTCATCTACGTGACTGGATGTCTCGGTGATGCGGCCTGCGGTCTTCTCATCCTGAAGAAAATAGGGAGGCCGGTGGAAGTTGAGAAGGGCAAGCGGACCGGATGCGGACCCGGGTGGGCGACGGTGGGGCCGCTCATAAGGAAGCATGTCATGCCCCTCGCAAAAAAACCCGGCAGTTTTCTGAAGAGTGCCACGTCGATGATGGATATCAGCGACGGCCTGTTTATCGACCTGACGCGGCTCTGCAAGGAAAGCGGGACAGGAGCGAAGATCTTTTATGAAAAGATCCCGCTATCGGACGAGTTGCGGGAGGCTTCGGCCTTTTGGGGGATGTCGGCGATAGACCTCGCCACAGGTGGGGGCGAGGATTATGAGCTTCTCTTTACCGCCCCGCGTGACGCGAAAGTGGGCGCCATCTGCATCGGTGAGATTACAAAACGCGGGCTGTGCACCGTAGACGAGAAGGGGAACACGAAGAAGATCTCTGCGAGAGGATATCAGCACTTTGCTATTTAAAGAGAGACTGCGGGAGATCCTCGCCGTTAAGGAACCGCCGCACAAGGTGGCAACCGCCTTCTCAGTCGGCATCTTTATCGGGATGTCTCCGTTGATCGGTTTTCATACCCTTCTTGGCATTTTTCTGGCCTGGCAACTGAAGTTGAACAAGCTGGTAACGCTGGTCGGCGTCTATGTGACGAACCCCTGGACGATCGTGCCTATTTACACCTTCGGGACCTGGGTAGGTACGAAGATGCTCGGGGTCGAGCGGTTCATCCCGCCGATGGACTGGTCTCACATGACGCTGAAACTTCTCCTGCAGGAATTCGAATATCTCCTCATACCGTTTATTGTCGGAAGCACCGTTGTGGGGGTGGTCGCTGCTGTGATCAGTTACGTCCTCATATACTGGGCGGTGAAGAGGAATCGTGGCTAAGGTATATCTGCTGAGTCTCGGCTGTCCGAAGAACCTTGTCGACTCGCAGGGCCTCATGCGGAAGCTTGGCGACAGGGGGATGGTCTACTCCCCGTCGCCCGAAGAGTCGGACATTCTCATGGTGAACACCTGCGGGTTTATCGAGGAGGCCAAGAGGGAGTCGATCGAGGAGATTCTGAGAATCGCCGGCTTCAAAAAAAAGGGTGAGGATAAGAAGCTGATTGTATACGGATGCCTTGCAAAGAGATTCGGCGGCGAACTCCGAAAAGAGATTCCGGAGATCGATGCGCTGTGGGGCGTCGGCTCAGAGGATGAAATTGTTGCTTACTGCGAATCGCTGCGGGTGCCCGCGGCCGCCGGGGCCGGAGGAGCGAACGCCAGGCCACTTGATGGGTTGCCTTACGCATACCTGAAGATCGCGGAAGGCTGCGACAGGGGGTGCGCCTACTGCGTGATCCCGGAGATAAGGGGCAAGTTCAGAAGCAGGGACCCCGAAGATATCCTGGCCGAGGCTGAGGCCCTTCTCGGAT
>JAJYLU010000271.1 GCA_021787505.1 Nitrospirota bacterium
CCGAGCCTTTTGGCCGCGAAGCAGAGGTCGAAGTGCGGAATATCGATCTTCACCTCGCCGAAAGATCTTAAGAGGAAGGGGACATCGAATGCCGCTCCATAAAAGGTAATCAGACACTTATATCTCGACAACTCTCTCTTCAGGGTTTCCCCGGAAAGGTTCTCGCCCCTTACAAGACACGTGTAATCGAGACCGTCATAGAGACCGACCACAGTGACCACGCCCCCGCGGTCCGGCTGATATCCGTTCGTCTCGATATCGAGGCAGACCGCCCCTTCCCTGAAGAAATCGAAGAGACGCCAGTGCTCCCTCCGCCGTATCCGGCGGGAAAAATAGACGGCGTTGGCCGCGTCAAGCTCTTCACGGTCATGGAAGAGACTCTCATCGAAAAACCGCTTCCGTTCAGGTCCGAATCCAAGGGGCGCCTTGGCGCCGAGGAAGTCTTCCCAGGTGAGAATGCCCTCACGCCATAGCCGCCGCTCGAGTTTTTCGCCAATGCCGTCAAGGCTGCAGAAGGTATTTTTGATCATTCGCTTTATTTGGGAAAGGGTACGCTACGTATCACTGCGACATAGCCGTCCGGTTCAACCATAAGTATTATACAGAAGGCCTGCGACATATTACTACACGACAGGAAAATATAACGATGCCACCAAGACGATGGCATGACAGGCGCAGCGGCGGCAAGTGCAGGAGCCCGATTGCCTGTTACCTCACTACCTTGATATACTCTTATACACTAACAATTCGCGGGAGGCAGGATGCCCACATACGACTTCGACATCGGGATCCTTGGGGGCGGGGCCGCGGGTCTTACCGTGGCGGCAGGCGCGGCCCAACTCGGCGCAAGGACCCTCCTCATCGAAAAGGAAAAAGAGCTGGGAGGAGACTGTCTGCATTTCGGCTGCGTCCCGAGCAAGACGCTCATCAGGACCGCCAACGTCCGACATATGATGAAGACCGCAGGCCGCTTCGGACTGCCCGACGTGGACATCCCTCCGGTGGACTTCGGGGCGGTCAGAGAGAGGCTGCAGTCGGTCATCAGCGCAATCCAAAAACACGACTCGGCAGAGAGATTTTGCAAACTCGGCGCAAGGGTCGAATTCGGCTATGCCTTCTTTAAGGACGAACATGCGGTGCTGATGAACGGAAAGACGTATTCCGCAAAAAACTGGGTAATCGCGACCGGCTCTTCACCTTCGGTACCCCCGATAGCAGGGCTCGATGAGACGCCTTTTCTCACCAACAGGGAGATTTTTTCCCTGGACAGTCTGCCGGAATCCATGATCATCATAGGCGGCGGTTCGATAGGGATCGAGATGGCCCAGGCGTTCGCCCGTCTCGGAACGAGCGTCTTCGTCGTGCAACGCGGCGGCCAGATACTCAGCCGGGAAGATGCGGACATCGCACAAGAGATTGCCGCCATGCTGACCCGGGAAGGGGTCGTATTCCATCTGAACTCGTCCATCGTGCGTGCAAGAAGCCTGGGGAACGAAAGGGAAGTCGTGATCAAAAAAGGCGAAGAGACGATCAGCCTTACGGCAAAGGTCGTGCTCATCGCTACCGGCAGGCAGGCAAACCTCACCTGTCTCGGCCTTGAGGAGATCGGGGTTCAATTCGACCGCAGAGGACTGAAACTCGACAAAAGGCTGCGGACAAACCACGCGCACATCTATGGCGCCGGCGATGTGACCGGCGAATATCAATTCACTCACGCTGCCGGGTACGAAGGGGGGATCGTCCTGAACAATGCCATCTTCCACATCCCCCGGCGGACAGATTACGCTTTTTTCCCCTGGTGCACCTATACTGACCCCGAACTGGCCGCGATCGGAATGAACGAGAAAGCGGCCCTTAATGCCGGCATAGAGTATAAGGTCTATACTGAGGAATTCGGCGAAAACGACAGGAGTCTTGCCGAGGGCGAGCGCCGCGGGAAGATCAAGATGCTGCTCGGCGCAAAGGAAAACCTTCTCGGAATACAGATCCTCGGTCCCCACGCGGGAGAGTTGATAGCAGAATGGGTGGCGGTCATGAATGCAGGGATGAGACTTTCCTCACTCGCCTCTTCCGTCCATCCGTATCCCACGCTCGCGGAGATCAATAAAAAGGTAGTGGGCGACTTTTTTGCGAAAAAGATATTCTCCGACCGCGTGAGAAAAGGGCTGAAATTCCTCTTCAGCCTGAAAGGCAGGGCCTGCGGGTAAGAAGGCCTGCCAGGGGAAAACGCGCCCGCAAAAAAAACTTTCTGCTAACAGGGGGCGTTCATTTGCCGCGATATCCTCACAGAGGCCCTCAGGCAGGCTGCGGTACTAAATGCTGTGGAGTATAATCAGAAAAAATTGCCGAGAGCAGTGCCCGTTGAGAAGTCTAAGTCCCTTAAGTCACGTACCGAAGGACACTCGGGACACAACGTCCAACGTCCCCAAAATCCCACACAGGAAGAAAGGTTGCCATGCTGTCTGATTTCTCTCGAAGGCGTGTTTTATCCCCAACGGTAACACATTTATTGAGCTAGATGAAAAGGGAGGGAGATCCAAGATATCCCTCCCTCAATTCCTTACTTGAGGCCGAGGTCCTCTGCTGCCGGCTTGAGCAAATCGTCTTTTTTGAAATTATTCATCATCGGGTTCTTTGACGCTTTCGCGGCGGCTATTAATTCCTTCGCTGTTTTGAACTTCTTTAAGAGATCGGCCTTCGAAGGAGCGGGCTTGCCTGCGTCAGTGTGACAACCTTTACACTTATCCCATCCTGCAGCCTTCCCCTTTAGTTCGCCTGCTTTTTCAGCAGCCTGCTCCTTTAGGTTACTCGCTTTCTCAGCAGCCTGCTCCTTTACTTCACCGGCTTTCTCAGCAACCTGCTCCTTTAGTTCGCCGGCTTTCTCAGTGGCTGTTTCTTTCATTTCCCCTGCCTTTTCTTCTGCCTTCTTGCACCCCATGGTCAAGGCCAAGGAAATAGCTAACGCGAGGGAAAGAACGAAAACCAAAAATTTTCTCATGATGAGAATACCCCCTTCTTTAATGAATTTGTGCATTTGTCAGAATAATTATTCTGAATCATTTGTCCCTGAATTGAAGTGTACCATGTTCTCGTGGTCTGTCAAGCACGCGAATTGCCTCATAATAAAATGAAAATAACATCGCGGGGCCGTTGTGTCCAGCGGTGGCCGGGTTTGTTTGGACAGCTGAAAGCAGTTTTTAAGTGATAAGCTGCTCTGCCTCATGCCGCTACCGTACTAAAGCCGGTCGAAGTCACCTGGAGGCAGTTAGGCAAATTTGCATCTTCTTCCTGTATCCAACGACAGTTTCAATAATTAATAACTGCGGACTTGATGTCGCAGCAATCACTTTCTATCACTCAACTGATCAGCACCCACTCGTCATAACCATCGTCACAGTGCTGCGAACATCCGCACAGATTCTGGTTATGTAGGAGAAACTCCTACATAAAAATGAGCAATTGGCCGATAGTAGATTAATAAAATCTTTAGTAAAATTTCAGCAAAAGAAATGCCGCCGATCTGGCTAATTGGCAGTAAATCTAATCGAATCTAATCGAAACCCCTTTGGGGGAGTAGGCCTGGTTGAATAAGGAGGGAAGAGCATGCTTAGCCACAAAATCATGGGTATTGTTTTCACCCTGCTAGTAGTGATAGTATTATCGCTCGGGATTGCCGCTGCAAAGCAGGGCTCACATGAGCAAGATCCTTCGGTCTTGTATTTCCCTAATTCATCAGGTATTCTCGGTGTCACCTTCACTGACGGAAGGTTTTTTGATCT
>JAJYLU010000272.1 GCA_021787505.1 Nitrospirota bacterium
ATCCACGGAGGTGAGATGACCACCTCCCTGAGGGTTATCAGTCAAAACAAACTTACACTTTCATAAGAGAAAACCAGTTGCCGGGCCAACAGACAAAGGGACGGCGCATGGTGCAAGGAAAATGCGGTCTTCTATCCCTGATACCTCATCATATTTTCTCTCATTTTTGTCTGTGAATCCGCGTTGCCCCAGATGATCTGAATAGAGTCGCGGGGGATGCTTTTCCAGTACTGTTTCGTAGGCTGATACTGGTGAAATTCAGTCACAAACCGGTACTTGAAGACAATGGGCTCAACATCCTGCCCCACGTAAATACGGCCTTTAGTTCTGGGCCGATTCATCCCCTTATCAAGACCGACCTGGCGTCGTTACGCCGCATCGAGAGGGTGTATCCTATGCAGTTCCTTCTTATTTTCTTTCAGTGCAACCCAAAGGTCAAAGGCCCGCTGGGCGTTCAGCCAAAACTCGGGGGTATTGCCGAACAGGCGCGACAGCCTTAAGGCCATGCCCGGCGTTATGGAGCGGCGCTCGCGAAGTATCTCATTGACTGTCTGACGGGAGACGCCCAACTTTTCGGCCAAGTTCGCCACGGTCAATCCATAATCAGGCATGAAATCCTCACGGAGCATCTCGCCGGGATGGGTAGGTCGTATCCGCCTGATCTCATCATTTCTCAAAGCCATATCGCACCTCCTTAATGATAGTCCGTTATCTCCACGTCATAAGCGTCGCCATCGGCGAAACAGAAACATATTCTCCACTGGTCGTTGATCGATATCGCATATTGACCTTCCCTGTCTCCTTTCAGTTGATGGAGCCTGTTGCCCGGCGGAACCCTCAAGTCATCGAGACAGGTTGCAATGTCGATGTATTCCAATTTTCGCACTGCTCGTTTTAACAAGCTCGCAGGCAATCTTCCGGACTTGCCGGCGATGTAGAGATCCCTTGTATGCTTGTCCGCGAAGGTCTTAATCATACAAGAAAGTATAATCTGTCACGTGACACTTGTCAAAGGCCCGGCCAAAGGAAAACAGGAGGGGAAAGAAACGGCTGTCAGAAGATGACGCCGTAGTAAATCCGAATACGTGTCCTAACCCGACGGCCGGTTTCCAGCTACCCCTGATACCTCATCATATTCTCTATGATCTTAAGCTGCGAATCGGCGTTGCTCCAGATGATCTGAATCGAGTCGTCCGGAATGCTCTTCCAGTACTGTTTTGTCGGCTGATAAAGATGGGATTGCGTCGTGAACCGGTATTTTAGGACAATAGGATCGACATCCTGGCCCACGTAAATGCTTCCCTTGGGGACAAACCCGAACGGGGCAAACTCCAGTTTGTACCTCCACAGCACCAGCCCATCCTGATAGATCGCGAGTAGATCAGCGTAGGCGTCCAAAAGGTCTTTCTCCTCTTTAGTTGCCGTTTTGGCGCGGAGAAAAGCTATCTGAGTCGAAAACTTGTGCAGCGACTCCGAAAACCGCGGGTAGGAGGCCCCTGCTGCGAGCGAGGTCTTCAGCGCCCCAGCCTCCCGGGCCAATTCCGTGAATTTCCCTTTGTCGGTCAACGGCCCCGAAGTGCAAGACGCTGCGAACAGCCAGATAGACAGCGCAAGCAGGAAATAGTCCCTGTTCAGCGGCTTCAGCAGCCCATATGCGAATCTTGACATACTCTAAGATACATCAAACTGCAGTTGATTTGCCATGCGCCGCGTCCGCCCGAACGCAATGCGAGACAAAAAAAGAGGGAAGGACAACGCCCTTCCCTCCCGAAGCCGTCAGAGGCTTAAATGTCGTAGTACAGGAAGAACTCATACGGATGAGGCCTGAGCCTCAGGGCGTCGACCTCCTTGGACCTCTTGTAACTGATCCAGGTGTCTATCGCATCCTCCGTAAACACGTTGCCCTTCAGCAGGAATTCGTGGTTCGCTTCGAGGTTGTCCAGTGCCTCATCGAGACTCGCCGGCATCGTCGGGACTGCTGCGAGTTCCTCCGGACCGAGTTCATAGATGTCCTTGTCGAGAGGCTCTCCCGGATGTATCTTATTTTCGATGCCGTCGAGGCCTGCCATAAGCATCGCCGCAAAGGCGAGATACCCGTTGCACGACGGGTCGGGGAACCTGACCTCTGCTCTTTTTGCCTTAGGGCTCGCGGAATAGGTCGGGATCCTCACGCATGCCGAGCGGTTCCTTGCCGAGTATGCCAGATTGACCGGTGCCTCGAAGCCCGGGGTGAGCCTCTTGTATGAATTCGTGGTCGGATTCGTCAAGGCAGCGATAGACGTGGCATGCTTCAAAATGCCTCCTATGTAATAGAGGGCCATGTCGCTCAGGCCCGCATATCCGTTGCCCGCAAAAAGGGGCTTGCTGCCCTTCCAGATACTCTGGTGGCAGTGCATACCGGACCCGTTGTCGCCGAATAACGGCTTCGGCATAAACGTCACGGTCTTGCCGTTTCTCCGCGCAACGTTCTTGATGATGTATTTGAAGAGCATCAGTTTGTCCGCCATCCGCACGAGGGAGTCGAACCTCATATCGATCTCGGCCTGGCCTGCAGTGGCGACCTCGTGGTGCTCCCGTTCCACATAAATGCCGCACTTCTGCATCTCGATGACCATCTCGGTCCGGAGATTTACCTGACTGTCGGTAGGCGGAACCGGGAAATACCCTTCCTTGTGACGCGGCTTGTACCCGAGATTCGGATTTTCATCGCGGCCCGAATTCCAGATGCCCTCCACTGAGTCTACGAAGTAATACCCGCTGTGGGAGTTCTGGTCGAACTGGATATTGTCGAAAATGAAGAACTCCGCCTCCGGACCGAAAAATGCGGTGTCGCCTATCTTCGTGGATTTCAGGTAGTTCTCGGCCTTCTGCGCAATATATCGCGGGTCCCTCGTGTAGTATTCCTTGGTTATAGGGTCGACGATATTGCAGATGAGGCTGATCGTCGGGTATTCCATAAAAGGGTCCATGAAGGCGGTCTCCGGGTCAGGCATGACCAGCATGTCGGATGTATGAATCGCCTGCCATCCCCTGATGGAGGAACCGTCGAATCCAAGCCCTTCTTCAAAGATCTCCTCCTTCAGTTCCGCGATAGGGACCGCGAAGTGCTGCCAGATTCCCGGAAAATCGAGGAACTTGAGGTTCACCATGACCGCCTTGTTTTCCTGCGCCAACTTGATCACGTCTTTTGGTGTCATTTCTTCTCCTTTGTGTATTTAGTGGCTGGTTTCAGCGCATAGTGTCAGTGCGGGCAAATTGCCGCGGACCACTTTCACCGGCGCTATCAATTGTAGTTTATACCGCCGTCTCTCCGCGCTCGCCGGTCCTTATCCTGACCGCCTCATCAACCGGATAGACAAATATTTTCCCGTCTCCGATCTTGCCCGTCTTTGCCGTCTTTTCAATGGTACCGACGACTTTCTCGGCAAGGGTGTCAGACGTGACAATTTCCACCTTTATTTTCGGTATGAAATCCACGACATACTCGGCGCCGCGATACAGTTCCGTATGCCCCTTCTGACGCCCGAACCCCTTCACCTCCGTCACGGTCATGCCCTGTATGCCGATTTCATTCAGTGCATCTTTGACCTCATCAAGCTTAAAAGGCTTGATGATCGCCTCAATCTTTTTCATTGATCACCTCCTGTTCCTTAGGATATTCACTTTCCAAAAAAAGCCCTGTAAAAATTAACCGCTCTGCCATGGTAGTCATCATAGAATGCCTCCGTCTCTTTCGCGATCTTCCCCATGTCAACAGGCTCGTCCTTCA
>JAJYLU010000273.1:0-1656 GCA_021787505.1 Nitrospirota bacterium
GGCGACCGCAGAGGTCATTCGCGACGGCTGGTTTATGACCGGCGACCTCGGACATCTCGATCCCGAAGGCTACCTCTTTATAACGGGGAGATCGAAAGAGGTCATTGTCCTGGGTTCCGGGAAGAACGTCTATCCGGAGGATGTGGAAAGGGAATACTTGAAGGTCCCTCTTATAAAAGAAATATGCGTGACCGGCCTTGAGGACAGAGGGATTGTGGAGGCGCTTCACGGGATTGTTGTCCCGGACCTCGATTATGCAAGGCTTGAGAAGATAGGCAATGTGGGTGACGCCCTCAAGTGGGAGATAAACAGGATTTCACTGACACTTCCACCCTACATGAGGCTCAAGGGTTTCACTCTTGTGGCGGAGACCCTGCCGAGGACCCGACTCGGAAAGTTGAAGAGATATCAGATCAGAGACCTGCTTGTGAAGCCGTCCGGAGAAGCGCCGGAGAAGAGGGAAGAGGACAAGGCGCTGCTGGGCGATGAGACCGGAAGGAAAGTAGCGGAGTGCATTACGCCGCTCCTCAGGGGGGCGGTCCCCATCCGCTCTTCCGACAACCTCGAACTTGATCTTGGACTGGATTCGCTCCAACGTATCGAAATGGTGGTCGCAATAGAAAGGACGTTCTCACTCAAGCTTCCCGAGACGTTTGTTTCCGAGATACAGACCGTGGGAGAGCTCGTCGAAAAGGTGAAGAGTTTGCGAGCGCAGGGGACCTACGAGGCGCCTCCGGAAGAAATCCGTTCGGAAGATATCACGGAAGAGGACAAGGAAAGAGTTGGACTCAAACAGGGCGGACTCGAGTGGGCCGTATCAGTCTTCCTCCTTGCGATGCTGAGATTTGTCCTTAGGACCTTTTTCAAATTGGAGGTCAGAGGCCGGGAGAATCTGCCCGCGCCGCCTTTTATCATCGCGCCGAATCATTGCAGCAATATGGATGGTTTCGTGGTCGGCACGGCGGTTTCTCCGGCGACTTTCAGGATAATGTACTTCCAGGGGTTTCAGACGTATTTTGCCGGCTGGTGGCTGCCGGCCCTTTTCGGAAGACTTGTGCATGCGATACCCATAGACCCCGAGACGTTCCTGAGCAGGGCCTTCCGCATGTCCTCCTGGGTCCTGAAGAACGAGCGCATTCTCTGCATATTTGCCGAAGGAGGCAGGTCCATAGACGGCGAGCTTATGGAGTTCAAAAAGGGCATCGGCATTCTCGCCCTGCAGCATCGCGTCCCTGTCGTGCCTGTCTTGATCGAGGGGAGTTTCGGGGCTTTACCGAGAGGTTCGATCCGGCCGAAATTCACCAAGGTCAGGATCACCTTCGGCAAGCCATTTCATCCGTCGGAGCTTGACCTTTCCGGAAAACCTGAGAGTATTGATAAATATCAGTTCTTCGCCGATGAGATAAGGGAGAAAGTGAAGAAAATGAAGGAGGGCGATAATTATGCCGGACAAGAACAAGCTCGATGAAATATCGAACCAGCTAAGCGAAAACATACTGGCCGTGAAAGGGACCCTGGAACTCCTGGATGCGTCGGTCACTGAAGACGACCTGCGCAAACTTCTGCTCAAATCAGTCGAAAGGATGGACTTAATCCAGAGATTGACCAGCGACATGCTCGTCACTTTGAAGAGCTGTGTGGACAAGATAAATGAGC
>JAJYLU010000273.1:1666-3001 GCA_021787505.1 Nitrospirota bacterium
AGAAGTGACCTTGCGGACATTTCTTCGGCGCCCGGGCCCGAAATATGACGGCCCCGGACTGTGTTAGAATTAAGAAGCGCAGCATGAAACCGGGAATCACAGGCAAGACACGCCTTTACCTTATCGCCGCCGTTATATTGGTAATTGGTCTTGGAGGAGCCGTGCCGATTTATCTCGCCGCCGATAATAACCCGGACCGCGTTTTGGGCTATGAAGTTATTGGCGGGAAGGCCTACCCTATCATGCCCGAAGATTCCAAGGTGTATATGCATGACCTGGAACTCTATGGCGGAAAGGCGAATGTTCTCGCGGCTGAGTTCCTCAGCTGGTTTGGCGGGTTGTGGCGCGGGAAATCACTCGCATTCACTGTGGCCTTCTTGACCATTATCGTATCCTTTGGGTTCTTCATTGTTGCCAATCACCTGCCGTCCGGCACTGAGCCCGGTGCGACGGATGAAAACGACAGCAGATAGTCGGGTGTTCCTGTTTCGACCGGAAGATTCGGGGCGTACATGAAAGTGGCGCTCATCAACGACGGACCGGTCACGTTTCTCCTCGATTCGAAAAAAGGGACATGAAGGAGTTCGAAAGACATCCCCGCTCGCACGACAGGTTCTCGGCTTTGTATGTGCGGGATTTCCGCATCTTCTGGATAGGCCAGGTGATTTCCTTTTCAGGCACATGGATGCAATCGGTAGCGCAGGGATGGCTCGTATACGAGCTCACGAAATCGCCTTTTTATCTCGGTCTCGTAGCGGCAGCGTCTTCGCTTCCCGTCCTCCTTTTTACGCTTATCGGCGGTGTTGTCGCCGACAGGGTCCCGAAGAAGAGCCTGCTTTTGGTCACGCAGACCCTTTCCATGGTACCCGCCTTTCTCCTCGGCGTTTTGATCCAGTTTAAGATCGTCACAGTCGGAGAGATCGTAGTTATCGCGTTCTTTCTTGGATTGGTGAACGCCTTCGACATACCGGGGCGTCAGTCTTTTCTTTCCGAGATGGTGCAGGAAGGTCATTTGACGAATGCCATCGCATTGAACTCCGCCGCGT
The DNA here is from genome assembly GCA_021787505.1 of Nitrospirota bacterium. Lineage (GTDB taxonomy): Bacteria > Nitrospirota > Thermodesulfovibrionia > Thermodesulfovibrionales > UBA6898 > Sulfobium. The sequence goes on from JAJYLU010000273.1 coordinate 2,713, forward strand.
TTAACGGCGCCAGGATCATCGGACCCGTCATTGCCGGGATCACTATAGCCGCCGTGGGTGTTGCCGCGTGTTTTTATGTCAACGCCGTGAGTTTCCTCGCGGCGATCATAGCCCTCGTAATGATTAAAGGCAAACCGGGTGAAGCCTTGGAGAAACACGGGACGAGACCGAAAGGAAACATAACTGCACTTGCGAAAGACCTTTATGAGGGTCTCCGTTTTGTGAAGAATGAGAAGAACATTTTCGGGATCATGCTTCTTGTGGCGATGTTCAGTCTCTTCGGAATCCC
>JAJYLU010000273.1:3011-3743 GCA_021787505.1 Nitrospirota bacterium
CACGTTCCTCCCCGTCTTTGCGGAGGACATACTGAAGGTGGGGCCGAAAGGACTCGGTTTTCTGGCGGGCTCATCAGGGGTCGGCTCCCTGATCGCGGCCCTTCTTATAGCATACCTGGGTAAGATAGAGAAAAGAGGAAGCCTTATGTCTGCGGCCGGTCTCATTTTCGGCGTTTCTCTTATAGCCTTTTCTTTTTCAAGGAATTACGACCTCTCGGCCGCGACCCTTGCCTTTGCCGGGTGGGGCATGGTCAGTTTCCTGGCCGTTGGAAACAGCTCCATTCAGCTCTCAACGCCGGACAGTCTCAGAGGAAGAGTAATGAGTGTTTACGCCCTCTTCTTTCTCGGGATCGCGCCTATCGGCAATGCCCTGATGGGCTTCATCGCGCACATGGTTGGAACCGACAGGGCCATCACTATCGGGTCGGCCCTCTGCCTCTCGGCGATTCTTCTTTCTTCGGGGCGTCTGAAGACAATCGACCGTGCAAGTTAATGAAGCGCTTAATATCTCTTGAAAATACTCTCCCGATGTATTAGGCTTTTGAGCATGAAGATCCTTGCAGTAGAAACATCAACGATGCTCGGCGGCGTAGCCGTCATGGACGACTCCGGGGGGCTTATCGTCGAGATGAGGCTCAATGTGAAGACCGCGCACTCGGAAAGACTGATGACCGTCATCGACCACGCGCTGAAACAGGCGGGCTTGACAGTCCCGGACAGCGATGTGTTCGG
>JAJYLU010000274.1 GCA_021787505.1 Nitrospirota bacterium
AAAGCACCAAAGCCCCCCCCTTTTTCAGTGCCCTGATGACCAGATAAACAGCAAGGACAAGAAAAAAAGTTGAAGGGACATCGACAAGCATGAGCGGCACCTGCGTATAGAGATAAGGCATGCCCAGCAGGAACAAACCCCCGTAAAATCCGACCTCTTCATCCCAGAGCTCTTTGCCGGCAAGGTAGGTCAGCAATACCGTCGACGCGAACAACGCGCTTGTGAACATCTGCACATAGACCCTCACCTCCCCGATCGCCCTGAAGATGACCCCGTACAAAAAAGGGACGAGCGGCATGTCCGTCCAGACCTCGATTTCCCTCCCCCATTCCTCGAGGAAAAATCGGACGCCGTATAACTCAAGATGCTTCGCCTGCGTGAAATAACGGGATGCGTCGACAATGACCTCGGGCTCAGGCCAAAAAAAGGAAGAAGCAGCAAAAGCCAGGACGAAAAGGACAGCCGGCTTATATCTGATCCGCATCGACACCGCAGCGAAAAAATATGAAACGACCGCCCCAACCGCAACAGCGACAAAGACTGATACTGCGACGCCGCCATGAAAGCACCATCCCCATCTCGTAAGCCTGTCGTCGTCCAGACTGCGCGCGTGATAAAGCGCAAGATACGTCAGCAGCGTCAAACCCGATATAAAAAGAAGACTGAGCTGCTTCCCTGAGGGCGCCCGCATGCCTCTCATCGCTCAGCAAAAAATAAGGGCGTCTTCCGACGCCCCCGTCTGCATGTCATGTTGTCGCAATGCGACAGCCTGAACAGTCCTATTTCACGACCGGGTAATTCTTGGTCTCGGCCCCATGAAGTGCCTCTTTCATAGACTTTACGCCCAAGGAATTCTTGTCCCACGCCGCCATCCCGAATTGCATTGTCAGGGCATCGTAGCCGAGCGCGCGCAACGCGACCACCGGCAAATTCTGCGTCTGTCCCGTCACACATACAAGAATGATCTTCTTGTTCTTCGGCAGTTTCTTGAGGCTCTCGGGTTTCAGTACGTCCTGTGTCGCTATGTAAATCGCCCCCGGGATGTGACCTCCCTTATAAAGGCTGGGGGCAGGTCTGACATCGACAACCACAAAATCTGTTTTCTTCGAATCTATCATCGCCTTCACATCATCGGGGCTCACCTGCCAGAATTTCTCGGCGGCTGCCTTCGAAAGCACGCTATTGAGTTTTGCCGCCATATCGTCCGCGGCAAAAGCGGACGACGCCACCAGCATAACCGAAAAAACAACCGTAAAAATTATTACACCTGATCTTCTCATGAACCCGTCCTCCTTATTTATTCTTTATTTTTTTCTTTCCTTTTCCGTCCCTCGCGCTCAATCTCTGTCACCAGGATATCACCCTGTCACTCGAAAAAATATCGTCGACAATGCTCTCATACGAAACGCCCGGTTTGGACAGATCGACAACCTTGGTCTCGTGCTCTTTTGACTGCACGGCGATGATCTGATCGGACAACTTCGACGGCCCGTCGTTAAGGATATGCAGAATCTTCACGTTAACCACTCCTTTCTCTTTTTCGGATCTTTTAGCCTACAGGATGATGACCCTGTCTGCATCGTGGTTCATTATGGCGTTGTTGTACTGACTTCCACAGACGATCTCCTTGGGAAGGCCCTCGGTCGTGACGCTGAGCCCCTTTGCGCTGTGGTCACAAAAACTCATGGTGACCCCCTCGGTCCTGCAAAGCTCGCCAAACTCCGGAGTGCCGAGAAGCTTTGTGCCGTCGTCCATGTTGAACATAATCACCTCATGCCCCTTCGCAAGGGCGGCCTTCACGAATCCGACAACATGACCGAGATGTCGGTTCGTGTTCACAAAAATGCCGAGTTTCATCCGTCTTCCTCCTTGTCACGAATTTTTTTCCGGCGGCCTTCCACTGCATGCATGCCCGCTATCGTCGTTTCCCGCATGCGGTTACTATAAATACCATAAACGGGCGATAAAGTAAATTGGAAAATAATGACCATCGAATTTACTTCTATTGAAGTTTCATAAGTGCTAAACAGGAAAAGTCATTCCGGAAAACCGCTCTGCCCTTCGATCAGATTTTTCACCTTTTCGTAAACAACCTCAGGGGCGATGCCTCTCATGCACTTAACGTCAGGGCATTTTTTCCTAAAACAGGGCGCGCAGGGAACACCGCTTTCGATGATCGAGTGCCGATTTCCATAAGGACCAGTTCTTCCGGCGCTCGTCGGGCCGAATACGGCGACCACTGGAACGTCGAGTGCCGCCGCGATATGCATCGGGCCTGAGTCATTCGAGATCGCAAGTCTTGCCCCTCTCATCAATTCGATCAGCTCCGTGATACCCGTCCGGCCGGCAAGGGACACCGCGTTTCCGCGCGAGGCGCCGACTACCCTCTCTGCAATCTTGCCGTCAGAGATGCTTCCCACCACGACGCATCTGACAGGTAGCATAGCAGCCACCTTCCCGAAGTTTTCCGCGGGCCATATCTTCGTCTCCCATCTCGCGCCCGGGACAATCACTATATAATCCCCGAACTTTTCCCTGAGTTCTTTGCCCTCCTGCACCCCTTTCTTCGTAAGAGGAAAAGGGAAAACCGGGTCATCCGTTTCACAACCGAGCGCACCGGCGATCTTCAGGTATCGGTCGACCGCGTGTACGTCCCTGCCTCCGATCACCTTTTTATTGTAGAAGATCCTGCTGCCCTCTCTCGCCTCCGAAAAGCCGATCCTCATACGCGCCCTGGAGGCCATCGTGATGACACCGCTCCTCATTAGTCCCTGCAGGTCTATGGCAAGATCGTAACCTTCGCCACCGATCTCACTGAAAAGACCCCTTACTTCGCGCAACGTCGAAGCTGCCCGCGAGATCTTCTTCCACCTGTCCTTATTGATCACGATCAGCCTGTCGATCATCGGGTTTCCCTCAAGCAGTCCTTCAAGTCCCTTCGCGATGACCCAGTGTATCTCGGCCTTCGGGAAACAGGACCGGACCGAATTGAGAAAGGGCAGACTGTGGACGACATCGCCCAGCGAACTGGGCTTCACGATGAGGATCTTCTTCGGAGGCTTTCTTAACAAAACTCTTTTTACCTGTTCGTGCGACACTATCGATAGTATACCACGCTGTCTTAATGCCCGAGAACAACCCTTGCGGGACTGGATTGCCGCCTAAAGACTGCGGGAATTACGGAATTTCGTTGCCGGAGTAATAGAATCTTTTTAGGACCCAAGGATAGCGTCCGTCGCTTCTTTGAGGTCCTTTACCACAAAATCTGCGTAAGGCGAAAAGAGGTCTTTCCCTGTCCCTACCAGGACCCCTTTTGCTCCGACCGACCTCGCAAGGAACATATCGATCTCCTTGTCCCCAACGATAAACGATCCCTTGAGGTCTATCCCATGCTCCACCCTGGCCCGATGCAGAAGCCCCGGCTCGGGTTTTCGGCAGGAGCAATGTTCGTCCGGATGGTGAGGACAGTAATAGAAACCCTCGAAACCGTATTCGCCGGTAAATATATCGTTCACTCTCCTCACGAATCCTTCCTCCACCAGCCCCCTTGCAATGCCCGACTGGTTCGACACCCCTATCAGCCGGAACCCGTTCTCCCGCAACCTTCCCAGACTGGCGATCTCAGGAAATATCTCAAGGTCCTCCATCCTGTTCAGGAAGTGGGCGTCCCGGCAGAGCGTGCCGTCCCTGTCGAAGAAAACAGCCCGGTTGCGGCCTATAAGCCTTCTTGCCG
>JAJYLU010000275.1 GCA_021787505.1 Nitrospirota bacterium
TCGATTTTCACTTCGGGGGACTCGAGCTTACCGTCGAAATAAATCTTTCGGTCCCTGACCGTAAAGTTGAAGCGGGTCGGCGCAAAACGGGGGTTGCGCATCTCTCCTATACCCGTAAAAAGCGCGATCGCCTCGGCGATCTTCGACCTTCTCACCGCGATGTCGCGCAGATCAAGTGTCCCCTTGCCGGCAAGGGAGTCCATTACGGATGCAGTCATGTTCCTGCTTTCGGGACTCACGACAAAGGCGAGTCCCGCGCGAAGACTGCCCGCTGCGCTCACCTCTTGCCCCCCGCGGAAACCCAACTCGATGGGCCGTATCTGCGCAAAGCCACGCTCATATCGGTATTTCAAAAGAAGGTTATTTACGGCATAATCCCTGTAACGGGCAGTGTCGAACCTTATCTGCCCGGACGCGGTGAGTCTGCTAATGCCCGGGGAGCCTCCGCCTTCATGACTTCCGGCTTTCGCAGTCCCCCTGGCGGTGCCTCCTTCCTTTTTGCCTCCCGCCGCGGCCATCAGCTTTCCGATGTCGATCTCTTTGGAAGAGATGTCGCAGGTGATTACAGGATTTTCCCGGTAGTCATCGATCCTGCCGGCCGCTTTTATGCTCTCCTTCCCGATGTCGGTGTTCAGCTGGAAGGCCGCCGACCGCGGCGTAATGTCGACCCTGCCGGATGTATTGGTTTCGATGCCGCCTATTGCGGCCTTCGCGCTTTTTATATTCAGCTCACCCGACAGACTTTCCGATACGTTGCGGGCTGGAGCGATCTTAAAGTCGCCATCTGCAACCACCGAAGCATAGAGACCGGTCTGATCGTCCCGGTACTCCACTCTCGCATCTCCGATATGAAGGCTGTCCGCCGCCACCAAAAAACCCGGGCCGCCCGCCTGCTCCGTCCTGCCCGTCCTTTCGGCTTCCTCCCTCTTATTGAACGTATCGAGAATATCGCTGAAATTATATGTGCCGTCCTTTTTCTTCTCGATCCTCACCGAGGGGGATTCCAGTTCCAGCTTCTCGATGATAAGCTCTTTCTTCAGCAGGGGCAAAAGGCGGTAATCGAGGACAAGACTTCCGGCACTGAGAAAATCTCCCTCGCCTGACTTCCCCCTGATGCTGAGCCCCTTGACGACAATCCCCCTGAAGAGGGAGACCTGAATCGACTCGATATTCACGCCCCGGCCCGTGACCTGTTCGATACGGGGAACCAGGAGGGCCTTCAGCCTTTCGCTGCGCAGATAACTTTTGACGAAAAAGCTCAGGCCGATAAGTGCGATAAACACGGCAACGGCAGCAATGCCCAAGATTTTCAGGGGCCTTTTCATATCGTCTCCTCCTTCCCGGGTCCTCCCATCATCCGGACTCCTTGATACAAGTGTATCAAACTTTTATAATGGATGACAGGTCAATGCGGCCTCGCACTGCACGAACCGGCGCGCGGTATCCCCGCGCGTGTTGCGCTCACTGCTCTTTTGTGATAAGAGTGGGTTAGCGGCGGTGCAGCGAAATAACAATGAACAATCCTGGATTTATCGAGGGGCAGAATGAACGACAAGGTACATGATGAGATTTCGGAAGACGACCTGATGGCAGCGCTGAAAGAGACAAAGACCTATGCGCAGATCAGCGCAGAAGACCTCAAAAAAATCTACTCCATCGCGTTCAAACACGCAAAGTCGAGACTGACGTCGAAGATACTGGTCCGCGACGTCATGTCGGAAAACGTCATCGCGGCCCAGAAGTTCGACGATATCACCAGCGCGGCAAGAATTCTTTCAGAAAATAACATCAGCGGTCTCCCGGTTGTCGACAAAGAGAACCGCGTTATCGGGATCATCTCCGAGGCCGATGTCCTTGCGATGATGGGGACCCAGAGGCAGCATACCTTCAAAGACTTCATCATGCACCTCTTCGGCCACCCCCTTCCCGAAAGGAAGATGGGAGATCTGGTCGGAGACATAATGACTCCTACCCCGATCACGATCAGACCCGATGCCGACATCAGCGAAGCCGCAAAGATAATGGACGAAAAAAGGATCCGGCGGCTGGCGGTGGTCGATCCGGAAAACAGGCTGATCGGTGTCATTTCGAGGAGGGACATCCTGAAGGCGATCAGCCGAAAATAAGCAGCCCTCCGGATCCGGTCAGGATACGTCCGCCGTAGGGTTCCCTCTATCTTTCGATGATCCTCTCTTCCTGACTCTCGAAGATGTCCTTTGCCAGCAGGTCCGCCACGTACCCCTTGAGCAACAGCAGGTCCGCTTCGGGCAGCTCCTTGAACTTTATCGCCATTCCCGGCGGGAGGACCAGATAATCGCTGTAAAGGTCTTTGGTATAAATCACGTCGCCCTTGGCCGCCATCGTCGCTCCTTCAAGGGGGAGGGTCAGTCCGATCTCGGTACCGATCGGGAAAGGTTCCCGCGTCCTGAGATATATACCACCTTCCGACAGCGTTTCGGAATAAAACTCATACAGTTTACCGTCGCGGCTGACGGGAATTTTCCGGATGAACCGCTCCCTCAGATGCAGCCGATTCGTGCCTGTATTTCCGAAGAAACACTCTTGCAGGACCCCGTGCAGTCTGTCGATCTTCACCGGTTTCGTGAGATATTCATAACAGCCGAAACCCTTGCATTTTTGGATGGTCTCGGGACTCGAATCGATCGACACGACGATCACCGGGATTCTTGACATCTGCTGATCTTCCTTTATATGCTTAAGGACTTTCGTGCCGTCCATCATCGGCATTTCGATGTCCAGCAGCACCGCATCCGGCTTGCCGAACTTCAAAAGCCTGAAAAATTCCACCCCGTTTTCCGCTGGAATGACCTTGAAGTTCAGTCTCTTCAGCAGAAGGCCGGTGTACATTAAAAAGGTAGGACTGTCATCGACAACAATTATCTTCTTTATCACGCATCCCCTCTGGTGAATTTTTCTTATCCGCCCCCGGAAAAAGTAGGCCACCAATTCCAAGTGCTACATTATACATTTTTTTTCATGAGATTTCTTCCGGTCTTCGTGCGTGAAGAGGATATAAAAAGAGAGGCCGTGATTATTTTTTCACGGCCTCTCTTTAACCGGTTATAAGCCAAAAAAGGTGGCGCGCCCTGAGGGAGTCGAACCCCCGACCTGCGGATTCGTAGTCCGACGCTCTATCCAGCTGAGCTAAGGGCGCAGACTGCTGCCGTACTTCCTATCCCTTCTTTATGCCGTTTTTGAGCGCCAGGCCGTACTTCTGGTGCTCGAAGGGATGGATCGTCGGAAACTTCTGGTACAGCCATCCCTTAAAGATCTCTTTGCCGTCTTCGAACACCTTCACCCTTACCGCCGGGTTGTTCGCCTCGTTAGACATTGAGGTGATCGTCAGACCCTCCATCTTGAAGTCAGGAAGAAAATCTCCCACCTCCACCTTCAGATTGGAATCCGGGATCTTCAGATCGCTATGCAGATTCACCGTATAGTCCTTCGCCTGCTTCGTTGCCTTGTCTTCCACGACAAGTACCACACCCTTCCATTTTCCCTTTACCGAGTCAGGGACGCTGACGGTCGTCTCACCCTTCGGCATCACCACACCACCGGGCGCCCCGCCCTGCTCGCCCATCGGAGGATGTCCGGCAGGAAGCTGTTGTCCGGGCATACCCGTCTGAGGTGCCGGCTGTTCCTGTTTCTTTTTGCAGGCCCCTACCGCCAAGAGCAGTGAAAGACTGCAGATCACCACCAAAACTTTCTTC
>JAJYLU010000276.1 GCA_021787505.1 Nitrospirota bacterium
CGCCGTCAACCAACATGAGATTGCCGAGATGGACAGGATGGCGCGGGAATGGGGGTGCGAATTCAGATTCGATCCGGTCATCCAGAAACGGATAGACGGCAACGATTACTCCACCCCTGAGAGCTGCCGGATACCCCCCGAGGAGGTGGTCCAACTGGACAAGACGTTCCCGAAGAAAATGGAGGAATACAGGAAGTTCTGCGATAGGTTCATCAAGGGGCCCGCTGGCAGCAGGAGGCTTTATCGTTGCGGGGCAGGCGTAGGATCAGTCCACGTAAATCCCTGTGGTCTCGCGACAGGCTGCTCAATGATGGTACGGAACGGTTTTTCAGTGCGCGAGCATTCGCTGGAATGGATCTGGAAAGAAGGGATACGGTCGGTGATCGAAAGGGAGAAAGATTTTCGGATCCCTTGCGACGACTGCCGGCTGGTAAACCTCTGCGGCCAGTGTGCAGCCTGGAGCCTGCTCGAAAACGGAACAGCAGAGAAAGAGGTTGAATATTTGTGCAAGATCGCTAAAATAAAGGAAAAGGAATTCGATTTCCTGAGGAGATAAAATAACGCCATCCGTGACGAAGCTGAAAAAGTGGTCAAAGCCTGAGATTTTTAAAGTACATCTTCGACCTGAAGAAGCTGTCCTGGCGGGATGCAAGAGTAATCAGACTGGCGGCCCGCAGCAGGCGACTTGTCACGTGCCGGGGCAGGGAGGCTGGTGCTCTTCTAATGGGAGCTAGAACCATTCTATGAAAAAAGACGGCGGGAGAAGGAAATGGTCTAAGCCCGAGTGCACCCGGGTCAAACTCGTGCCCGAGGAGTCTGTGCTCTGGGGATGTAAGGCATGGGTAGGTTCTGTTGCAAAAGACGGTTATTGGCAGGGAACATGTGTCACCGGGGCATCGTGCCCCAGCCTGCAGAGTTGACCGATAGAAACATATATACCGATCTGCTGCTCTCTCCCAAGTTCCTAAGCAATGCAGACATATAGATTTTCCATCGGCGAACTGCGGATACAGCTCAAGTGGCCTTCCGAGCGGTTTCAGGTCATTTTTGATTCTGCGCTCGACGCCTTTTCTGCCGCCGCTGATTCCGACCTTGCGGACATCTCCTTCACTGTAACGGAACCCTATTCAATCGATTTCGGCTCTCACCGCGAGATCTTCAGCACGCTCCCGGAAGGGTTATGGAAGGCATGGAGGTCTGCAGACGAGAAATCATATATCTTTTCGCTCCACGAAGTCCTGACGGATTACAGCCCTTACCGCATCGCTGTGGCGGACAAGACCCTCCGGGGGATAGAGGTCTTCAATCCTGACACGGGCCGGAAGAGTATCAGCCCCCTCGAATATCCTCTTGACGAACTTATCATCTCCGGCCATCTGAATATCAACCGCATCGGCATACTACTGCATTCTGCCCTTGTTTCACTCAATGGCAGGGGCCTGCTTTTCTCCGGCACCTCGGGCTCCGGCAAGTCGACGCTCTCTGAACTCTGGCTGGCTGAAAAGAAGGCCGATGTCCTCACAGACGAAAGGGTCATCATCAGGGAAAAGGAGGGGTCTCTTTGGGCCTTCGGCACGCCCTGGCACGGGACGGCCGGGATCCACAAGAACAAGGGGGCGGTCATAGACAGGATTTTTTTGCTGACGCACAGCGACCGGAACGAATTGAAGAGGCTCTCGCCGATCGAGGCGGCTAACAGGCTTATGGTCAGGTGTTTCCCCACCTTCTGGCATAAGGAGGGCATGCAGTTCGCCCTGGATTTCTGCGCCCGCATCGCCTCTGGAATCCCCTGCTACGAATTCGGGTTCGTCCCGGATGAATCCGCGGTTTCTTTCATCAGGGCGTCGCTCGTAAAATAGTTGATGAAAAGAGTGGCGCAGCAGCGAATTTCATTGACAAGGCACCCGCTTTTTGAAATAATAGTTTCAGGGTTTCTAATGATACAACGCTTATTTATATCCTTCACGTTTTTCCTCGTTCTTTTCCCCGCAGCAACATTCGTCTCTGCGGCCGACTCCCCGAAGGATACCCTTTTAGGCGCTAAAAGCAAAGAAAAGGAAGTCTGCGGACTCATCAAGGACAACCTGCAGCGGGGTGTCGACGCAAAGGCGGTCACGAAGACGAATATCCGGCTGGGCAACGAGGTCTGTTACGTGGTCCGTTGTGCCATCGACGGAGGGGGAGAACTGAAGCTAATCATTACCGGCGCGGTCGAAGCAGGCGCTACCCCGGACGTTGTCTCTAAGTGTTGCGTTGAGGCAGGCGCTGAACCGGCGAAGATAGCGGAAGTCCTTCAGGGCATGGGGGAAGGACTCGGCTATTCTCCACCGGGAGATTTTGTCCCGATGGACACCGCGGCGGTCGGCGGGAACACCGGCACCAGGTTCGTCAGTCCCTCGTCGTTCTGAGCTCACGCCTGTCTACGCCGCGTCTTCAAATCCTGTAACTTACTTCATCCTCTTATCTTCGCAAAAATCCACCCTAGTCCTTCAGATGGGTCTCCACGAACCGGGCAAGAACCTCGTGTATCTTCGTGGGCGGAGAGACGCCGAAATAGCGGTCCAGGACCACGTGCGTCAGTTCGTGCGCAAGGACACCGAGCCGGATATCGTCGACAGAGACATACACCGTCTTTTCTTTCGGAGAATAGAAGGCGACGTAGTCGACGTTCATGCCGTATTTTGCCCTGTAGACCTTTTGCACGTCGGTATCGCGGGGGAGCAGGACGATCGTAAATTTCAGACCTCCGGGGAACATATCCAGGACCGCCTCGACCCGTTCGACCACAACGTCTATCTTGTTCCGCACCTCGTCCCCGGAGGTGATGCTCTTCCTGTTCCGGAGAAGATAGGAGAGGCTTCCGAGGGATATCGCATCGTTGAACTCCTGCAGCAGTGCCTGATTGTCGTAGACTACGGTCGCGTATTGCGTCTTCAGCTCATACGCGGGGGAAACCGCAACCGAAGAAAAGAAGAGAACTCCCGCAAGAAGCAGAATGGAAGAGGCGCGGTGCATGGCTACTTATCATTCTTCAGCCTGAAAGAGCGGAGCTTCTCCCCGATCTTCCCGTTCGCGGCGGCGGCCTTGTCGAGTTCCGTGCCGGCCGCATCACCGGCCGCCCCACGGGCGTCAGAAATATGAGAACCCGCTTCATCGGCAAGCTCCCGGATTTCCCGGAGACGGGAAGAAAGGGAGGCGGTTAACTCGTTCAGCAGCAGTGCGAGTTCCTTGGCCTCATCCCCGCTCCGCAGGCGTATCTCGAAATCGAGGTTGCCCTTGAGCATCTCTTCGAGCGATCTTTCGAAGCGGTAGACAGGCCCGGCAAACCGGTGGGTAAGCAGCATCGATGCAATTACAACCAGGAGCCCCCCCGCGAGAATGAATATCCAGTGGGCGCTCAGGATCTCCCGGAGGAGGATGACCGGGGTCTTGCCAAGTCTGAGGTCGTAATTTCTATACTCGATCGTCAGCGTATCTGCCGAAAGGAGGCTGAAGATGATCGTAAAAAAAAAACTGCCGGCCATCACAAATATGAAGAAACTGAAGATGTATCTCCCCTGCAGGTCCTTCTTGATAAAATAATTCCTTCTTCTCCAGGTCCTTTTCATTTCGACTCCCCCGTCCTACTCTTTCACCAGGATTTGTACGGCCGCCTTCTTCCTTAGACCCGCGACCCAGTCGTTGATCATCTCCTCTTTTTTCCCTTCTGCAAGCATCTTCCTCACTTC
>JAJYLU010000277.1 GCA_021787505.1 Nitrospirota bacterium
CATCTCGGGAGCTGCCCGGCCCACGCAATATCCTCCGCTTATTGACATTCGGGGCGTATTAGGTAAGCTTTAGTTTATAGGGTCAACCGGAATTCGATTCCAAATCAAATTTGTGAATTAAACAACAAAAAGGAGGAACAACATGTCGTACACAGCAAAGGATTACGCAAAACTTATCGGGATGCAGGGCTTCAGCGAGACGCTTCTGAAAAACCATTTTACCCTTTATCAGGGTTATGTGACTAATACCAATAAGGTTATGGACATCCTGGGACAGATGTTGAAAGAGGGAAAGACCGCCACACCCGAATTCGCAGAGCTCAAGAGAAGGTTAGGGTGGGAGTTCAACGGCATGAGGCTTCATGAATTATATTTTGAGAACCTCGGCGGAAAAGGTGAGTTTAACAAAAGCGGAAAGCTCGCCGGGAAATTCCCGGAGGATTTCGGAAGCTACGAGGCGTGGGAAAAGGATTTCAAAGGTACCGGATCTATGAGGGGTATCGGCTGGACCGTCCTTTATCAGGACCCTGCAAGCGGGAAGCTTATTAATCTCTGGATCAATGAGCATGACGTCTCACACCCCGCCGGGTGCACCCCCCTGCTGATCATGGACGTCTTCGAACATGCGTTTATGATCGATTATGGGCTCAAGAGAGCGGATTATATAGAGTCGTTCTTCAGGAACATCGACTGGAAGGCGGTCGAGGCGAGGATCAAGTAAAATTTCAGCGCTGCAAGGCCCGGAGGGCGGGTTTGCCTCAGGACCTCCCGCCTTCCGTCCGTGTCGCTATGCTTTTTAAAGACAGAAGAGATGCAGGCGGGAGACTCGCTTCAAGGCTGGCCGGGTATAGGGACCGCGAGGACGCGCTTGTGCTTGCCCTTCCCAGGGGAGGAGTCGTAACGGGTCATGAGGTCGCCCGTATTTTGAATTGCCCTCTCGATGTCCTCATTGTCAGAAAATTAAGCTTCCCCGGTCAGGCCGAGTTGGCGATCGGAGCGGTTTCGGAAACCGGCGCCGTCTGGCTGAACAAGGATATCATTGGCTCTTATGGGATTTCCGGGGAATACATACAGGGCGAGATTTCGAGAGAGATGAAGGAGATAGAGAGAAGGGTCGCTGTTTATCGGGAGGGCAAAGTAATTGCATCTCTCGGGGGGAGGACAATAATCTTGGTTGACGACGGTGTGGCCACAGGCGCGACAATGAAGGCTGCCATATCAACGTTGAGAAAGTGCAACATAGCGCACCTCGTCGCGGCCTTTCCGGTTGCCTCAGTTGAGGCCAGGGAGGACATCCGGAAGATGGCCGACTATCTCGTCTGTCTGAGCGCTCCTTTTGACTTCATAGCGGTAGGCAACTATTATCAGGATTTCAGGCAGGTGAGTGATGAGGAGGTTCTTTCACTTCTGAAGACGAAACAGCAATGAGCCTTGAAGTGAAACAAGTAAGGGAGTTCGCAAAGAGATTCAGTAAGGATTGACCCGAAAGGTGCGGACTCCGCAAGAAAGATTTCTCAACTCGATGAGAACTTTTGTCGATCTCTTTGTGCATTACTGGAGTGCCTCCTCCATCCTCAATCCCTATAATATGGCATCACATAATATGGCATAACTAATTGACGCTGCCGTGGTTCGCTGGTAGAATGAGAAAAAGCGTTTATCAGGGAGATACTGAAAGATCGCGGTATGGGGAGGATAAAATGACGGCCCGGGGAACCAAGAGGAGTGGAATAAGGTGTGCGGATTTAACACTCAGGTTACTGAAGACCCTGTTATTTTCATTGGTTTTTTTCTTTCTCGTCCCTGTCTTATCATGGGCCCACGGCTTTGCAGGCCAAAGGTTTTTTCCTACGACTTTTCAAGTCGATGATCCCTTTATTTCGGATGAGTTTTCAGTCCTTATAAATCGCGTCAAGCTGCCCGGAGACGAACCAAACAAGCTCACTCAAATAGATATCGACTATTCGAAGCGTATCATACGCAACTTCGGCCTGGAATTCCATGAGGCCCATATACATCTCGGCTCTAACGGAGACGGCTCGGCGAATGGCTGGGACAATCTCGGTATCGGCGCGAAATGGCAGTTTCTGACGGATGAGAGGCATGAATTGATCCTTTCGCTCGGCACGGACTTCGATATCGGAGGAACAGGGGCCCATCAGATAGCCGATTCCTTTACAACGATTTCCCCTGCGTTTTTCTTCGGGAAAGGGTTCGGCGACCTTTCACCGTCGATGAATTTCCTCAGGCCGTTTGCGATCACCGGCGCAGTCGGACCCAATTTCCCTACCCGGAGCAAGAACGTTACTGTGAATCCCGGCACGGGAGACATCGGCGTGGAACGCAACCCCACCACCCTGACGTGGGCATTTTCAGTGCAGTATAGTCTTATATACCTGCAGTCCTTTGTGAAGGACATCGGCCTCGGAGATCCTTTTAAGCGCATGATACTTGTGACAGAGTTCCCGATGGAGACCTGCATGAATGCCGACTGTAAGGGACAGACAACCGGAACAATCAACCCCGGCATCGTATGGTGCGGAAAGTATATGGAGTTCGGCATCGCAGCACAGATCCCTGTCAACTCGCGTTCGGGGCACAGTGTAGGAGTCCTCGGTCTTTTTCATCTGTACGTTGACGACCTCTTTCCTAAAAGTATCGGAGGGCCCATTTTCCATTGATCACCGGGACGGGACGTTTTCTTGACATAAGGGCTTCGGCTACGGTTATCTTTCTCGTCGTTTATTTGTTGACTCCGGGAATTTCCTGGTGTCATGCGTTCCCCGATCATTCCGACCCCAGGGTGGGTTCGACTGTATCGGCTTCTCCGTCTGTAATCAGGATCTGGTTTGACAGCGATCTGGAGCCGGCCTTTTCAAACCTGATGGTCCACAGTATGGACGGCAGGATGGTGGACAAAAGGGACAGCAGGGTAGACCCGTCCGACCCGAAGCTTCTGGAGGTGAGTGTTCCGCCGTTACCTCCTGGAACATATATAGTAATTTGGAACGTTGTGGCAAGGGACACTCACAGGACGCAGGGGCAATTTACGTTCACGGTCAAATGACGGCTGGTTTGCCAAGGATAACATTGATCTGAAGAGGGCGATGAATGCATGTGATCCCTGAATGGCTGGAACTCGTTTCACTTGTTTTTTGTGCGGGCGTGATCATTTGCCGTCTATGGGTCTTCTCAGCCGCGACAGAAAGTGAATTTTCGTATCAGACGGTTTTTGTCCCGAAGATGTGGAGGTTGTTCTGTTTCGGCATTGCCGTCCTGATAGTCGGAAGTATTATTGAATTCCTTGTGAGAACGTCCGGGATCACAGGACAACCCTTTCCTTCTTATTTTTCTGCGGTCCCGACAGTGCTCTTCAAAACCCATTACGGGCATGTCTGGATCGTCCGTATGGTCGCGCTTGGTCTGTTGGCGCTGTCGAAGACGGTCGTTCGCTATCGTGATACTCGACCGTTCCTGGTTCTCATGCTTCTTCTCGCTTTGACCGTCTCTGCAACAGCGAGCGCATCCGGACACGCCTCCGATGCCGGCGATCTAAGCGTCCCCGAGATAGTGGACTGGCTGCATCTGCTGGCGGTGTGCTTCTGGGGAGGCGGCCTAATGGTGCTTTCGCTGTTTGTCCTTCCGGACCTTGTTACAAGGGAAGGGGCGGTGCTGCCTCTGATTTCACGCGTAGCAAGCAGCTTTTCAGGGATGGCCGGCATTG
>JAJYLU010000278.1 GCA_021787505.1 Nitrospirota bacterium
GCAGATAAGCCCCGACCCCGACCAGTTCGACATCTGGGACTCGAAGAAGACGAAGGAGAAGGAGTTCAACTTCGTCAGCTACAGCAATCCCGAGGTCGACGCGCTTCTCGAAAAAGGGCGCCGGACGTATAACATCGAAGAGAGGAAAAAGGCCTATTTCAGGATCCAGGAGATACTCGCCGAGGACCTGCCCTATATCTTTCTCTATGTGCCCGACGCCACGCCGATCGTGCATGCCCGGTTCAAGGGAATAAAACCTTCGCCGATAGGCATCACCTATAACCTCCCTAAATGGTATGTGCCGAAGCAACTGCAGCGGCACCACCTCGAGCCCTGATGCTCGCGTATCTCTTTAAAAGGCTTCTTGAGATCATTCCCACATTGTTCGGGATCACCCTTATCTCCTTCTTTATCATCCACCTGGCGCCGGGCAAGCCGACCGACATATTCACCGAACTCAACCCGAAGATTACGCCGGAGGCGAGGGAGAGGCTCGAGAAACTCTACCATCTGGACAAGCCCGTGATCGTGCAGTACGGTCTCTGGCTGAAGAAGATCGCCCGGTTCGATTTCGGCGAGTCTTTTTCGTCGGACCACCGGCCGGTGATCGAGAAGATCTGGGACAGCCGGAAGCCCCTCATCGAACGGAGGCTCTTCGTCACGTTCATGATCAATCTCCTGTCGATGGTCGTCATTCTGCTTGTCGCCTTGCCGCTCGGCGTCTTCTCGGCTACGCACCAGAATTCACTCTTGGACAAGATCGCCACGACGACCGTATTTATAGGTTTCGCGATGCCGACGTTCTGGCTGGCGCTCCTTCTGATGATCCTCTTCGGGGTCGAGCTCCACTGGCTCCCCATTTCCCAGCTCAAGTCGATGGGCTATGCCTCCCTCCCTTTTTGGGGCAAGGTCTGGGACCTTACGAAACATCTTCTTCTGCCGATCTTCGTCTCGGCATTTACCGGGCTTGCTGCCGATTCGAGGTTTATGCGATCGAGCATGCTCGAGGTCATCAGACAGGACTTTGTCACGGTGGCAAGGGCAAAGGGCCTTCCGGAGCGGTTGGTCATTTACCGGCATGCATTCAGGAATGCGCTCCTGCCGATTATTACTCTCGCGGGGTTGAGCGTCGGCGGTCTGGTTGGAGGGAGCGTAATCTTCGAAAATATCTTCGGGATCCCGGGAATGGGCCAGCTCTTTTATATGAGCGTGATGACGAGGGACTACCCTACGGTCATGGGAATCCTCACGATCGGGGCGTTTTTGACGCTCTTTGGAAATCTTCTGGCGGACCTGGGGTACATGCTTGCCGACCCGAGAATAAGGGCAAAGTAGATGGGGAAACGGAACCTGCGGAACCTTTTCTGGAAGCGGTTCAGGCGAAACGGCCTTGCGGTCGCGGGAGGGGTCATTGTGCTTGCACTCTTTTTTGTCGCCGTGTTTGCGCCTCTGCTGTCCCCGTACAATCCCGACGCGATCGACAGACACAATGTGCTTATGCCTCCCGGTCTTCAACATCCCCTGGGGACCGACGACCTCGGCAGGGACGTGATGAGCAGGATGATCTGGGGTGCCCGCATCTCGCTGGCGGTGGGGTTTGTCGCGATCGGAATCGCGACCGCCATAGGGATGCTTCTCGGCGCGTTGGCCGGCTATTACGGGGGCTGGACCGACAGGGTGATCATGCGGTTCATCGACATAATGCTCTCGATACCCACCTTCTTCCTCATCCTCGCGGTGATCGCCTTTGTAGGATCGAGCATATGGAACATCATGATCGTGATCGGCCTTACGGCATGGATGGGCGTCGCGAGGCTTGTTCGGGCCGAATTCCTGTCGCTGAAGGAACGGGAGTTCGTCCTTGCGGCCAGAGCGATCGGGGCGAGCGACGTCCGGATCATCTTCAGTCATGTTATGATCAACAGCATGGCGCCGGTCCTCGTCTCCGCCGTCCTCGGCGTTGCCGGCGCGGTCCTTGTCGAGTCTGCCCTGAGCTTTCTCGGGTTCGGCGTGCAGCCTCCGACTCCCAGCTGGGGCAATATTCTCTCGCTCGGTAAGGATTACATAGAGCTGGCCTGGTGGCTGTCGGTCTTCCCCGGCCTTGCTATCCTGGTCACCGTGCTCGGCTACAACCTTCTCGGCGAAGGCATCAGGGATTCGATAGACCCGAGGCTATGGGAAACTGAGAGAAAATAGGCTGCCAGCTCAAACCGTCCGCAAAAGACTGCGAATCGTGTATCATGAGTATTGATGACGGAAAAGCTATTGAAAGACGCGGCAGGCGCGACGCCCGACCCTGAAAGGACACTGAAAAACCTCGGGTCCTTTTTTGCCGAGAACCCTTCGAGGGTCGATGAACTCCAGGCGAATATCAGCGACGTATCCCTGCTCTTCAGTTTCAGTCAGTTCCTGGCGAATTACTGCATTTCGAATCCGGACATCTTATTTGAGACCCTTCAGAACATCGAAACTCCCCAGGACAGAGAGACCCTCTCCGAAAACCTCCGGGCCGCCTTGTATGGGGAACACGAGGCAGTTTCCCGCCGCTACGGCCTTGACCGGTGCATGGCGGTTGTCCGGGATTTCAAGATGCGGGAGACCCTGCGTATCACGCTCCGGGACATACTCAGGAAAACCGATCTGGTGGACGTCATGCTCGAACTGAGCGCGCTTGCCGACGTGGTGCTCGATCAATCGTTGTCGGTCGTGCGAGCGTCGGTTAGCGAGACCTACGGCAGTCCGGCCAACGATGCTTTTTCGGTCATCGCCCTCGGCAAGTTGGGGGGCGAAGAACTTAATTTCAGCTCGGACGTCGACCTCATCTTTGTTTACGGCACCGAGGCAGGGGAGACGTCCGGCGTGACCACCAGCCAGGGCATCACCGTGCATCGGTTCAGCAACCACGAATATTACTGCAAGATCGGAGAGACCCTTACCCGTTTTCTCTCGCTCAATACGGAAAACGGTTTTACCTACAGGGTCGATCTGAGGCTGAGGCCGGAGGGACAGCGGGGCGATATCGCGCTTGCCTTGAGGGGATATGAGATGTACTACGAGTCATGGGGGCGGGCATGGGAGCGTGCCATGCTGCTTCGGGCGAGACCTGTTGCCGGCGATGAGGGATTGGGCCGTGGCTTTGTCGAGATGATAAAACCCTTTGTCTACCGGAAGTACCTCGACTATTCCGCAATAGACGAGATACGCGGCCTGAAACGGAGAATAGACTCCACCTTCAAGAGGGGGGACATTAAGAGAGGCTATGGGGGGATACGCGAAATCGAATTTTTTGCTCAGGCACTACAGCTCATATACGGCGGGAGGGAACCGCTTCTAAGGGAGCGAAGCACGCTGAAGGTCCTGCACAGGCTTCTCCAGAAGGCGCTCATCGGCCAGGAAGATTATTCTCTGCTCTCAGAGAATTACCGGTACCTGAGGACGCTCGAGCACCGGCTCCAGCAGTTGAACAACCTGCAGACCCACACGGTGCCCGCGACCGGCCCGGAACTGGAGGCGCTCGGCAGGAAGATGGGTTCCCGGGACGGGGAAACGTTTATCTCTGACCTTGAAGCCAGGCGGGCGAGGGTAAGGGGGATATATGATTCCCTCTTCACGGGACCTAAAGAGGAGGACGCCGCAGGGGGCACTTTTTTTGACGAGGAGATGTCCGACGCGGAACTCAGGGAATACCTCTCGGGGAGAGGGCTGAAGGATATTGACAGG
>JAJYLU010000279.1 GCA_021787505.1 Nitrospirota bacterium
CGGGTGGGCCGTTCGCAGCTGGATCTGTCGGTCCGCTTCCGGAGAACGATCGGGACCATCGCCGAAATTCGCAGGAGATTCCCAGACACGGATGTCAGCGCCGCCATCGGGGCGGTCCTTCTTTCTCTGGAGAAGAAGATACGGGGAATGCAGGCAATCCCGCGATCTGTTTTTGAAGTTCTCGGCAGACACGTTGCGGCCTCTGATCTAGCCCGCCTTGAGCGATACGGCCAGGCGCGCACGGAAGGCCCGGGACGTATCGTGAGCGACGCCCTTGCATCGGCCTCTGCAGGAGATTACGACGCCGTCTTCGGAAGGCTCCGGGATATCGATCCGGTCATTCTCGACGATACTGAAATGGTGCGGGCCTTTTTCGATTTTTTCCTTGGCCATGCGGACAGGGGTATTTCCGAATGTTTTGCCGAGGCGTTCTCGGAAATGGTTTCTGTCTTCAGGGCCCTGCCGGCATCTGCGTATAAACAGGCGGTATCATATACATCCGGAGCGATGCGAAGACTGCTCGGGATGGGAATGACCGGCGAATGTAAAAGGCTGCTGGCACTTATCGAAGAGGGAACGCTGGAGGGGGAGGACATAGTCCTGAACCCTGAAGTGGCCGCGGCGGTGATGGGCAGCGGAGACCAGGAATTGGTCCTCCGGTACAAGGAGAATCTTAAACGGTACCTCATCCCCCCGCCCGGAATAAGGGGTTTCTCCGGCGAGACGTGGTCGGAGATCGCCGATCCGCTTCATCTCGAAAGGCTTTCGCGGTTTCTCAGGATCGTAGCTTGCGACAGTGAAGGCCTTCGCGACATTCTGGTCCGCCTCATCTGCAACCTTTACGTCAGCGGGGTCTTCATCCCCGATGACAGGCTTTTCCAGCGGGAAGTATCGGCGTACCTGAACTCGGCGCGCATGGACCGCGATTTTCTCCTGCACCTGATGCTGCTTCGCAGGCTTCCGGTTTTCTTCAACGAGGTCGGCGCGACCGGAAACATAAGGGAATATACGACCGAGATCGACTCATGGGGAAACGACCCGGTGCTTTATTTCCTTAGAAAGCAGGTGCATGTCAATGCGAGCAACTACAATGTATCTCTCATTGAAAAAGTAATGAGGTCATGGGTAGCCGGCGTTCCAGAACCGCTGAAGGATGCGGTCCCGGAGGAAGTGTTGTCTCGGCTCGGTCCGGGGTTGCTTGAAAAATATTGTTCGGCCGCGGTCCCACTCCTTGCATCACTCGGGATACTCGACGGCCGCGAGTTGCATTTCGAGAAGATCGTTCCGATCAATGAGGAGACGCTCGGCAGTGCAATCCGGGAAGTCCCCATGCCGGACGAGCTGAGGGCGAAGTTCTTCCTCCTTCTGAGGATATACCAGGACGTCGTGAAAAAATATTCGCGAGGGGGCGGGGAACAGGGCGGTCAGGAAGCGGGTGCGATAACAGGTTATATAGGGAAACTGGAGGACCTGAAGACGACTGCCGTTTCCCCGGAAATGACGCGTGCCGAAGAGTCGTTTTATTTCAAAAGGCATATCGCCTTCGGGATTCCGTCGGTCATGGGATCGTATCATGAGCCAAAATTCGACGCGGTGGGGGAGGCGCTTGGACTGGAAGAGCGCATCAGGGTCCTCTTTGAATCGCTTGTTGCCGAGGTCGAAAAAAAGGGAGAGACGTTCTCGGAAAAAGATGTCAGGGAATGGATCGGATACCTCGGCTCCGGCGCAGGGCTCTTCGGCTTTCACGATCTCCGCAACCTGCAAGTCGACGAGATCGTCGCAGTCCTGCAGACAAACGCGCTTCATCTCTCTCAAGTCATAGACCTGCTCAGGATATGGCAGAAGGAAATGACGTGGATGGTGGAATTTTTTCACCGGACGTTTCACGCCCCCCTTGTTTCGGTCCTGGGGAGTTTTCCCTGGGACTCCTTGCCCGACCGTCTTCGTCGGCTGCAATCGAAGAACCCCGGGTTTGTGGAGAAGGCGGCCGACCTTCTCATCAGGCAGATGATGGCCGACGTGGCCGGCTTTCTTGAGCTCGACCGGTTCCTCAACGCTCTTATTTCCACTTTTCGTATGCGCGTATCGCGCGGAGATGATATTCAGATCGTTCCTTCCGGACGACGCAGAGAGAAGAAGGGCTATTACCTTCTCGACGACCTTACAGACAGGGACTCGATGGAGTTGTCTCCCCTGATCGGCGGCAAGGCAAAAAATCTCGTCTATCTCCTCAACCGCCGGATGAGCGTGCCGGCCGGCGCCGTTTTCACGGCCGGCCCGCCGTTGCGCTACGACGAATATACCGGGAGCGAGGCATTCGATGCAGCACTGAAAAATGCGGCAGAGAGGATCGGGGAGAAGACCGGCACGAGGTTCGGAGACGACAAAAAGCCCCTCTTTTTGTCGGTACGGAGCGGGTCGTACATTTCGATGCCGGGCATACTCTCGTCGGTCCTCTACTGCGGCATGAACGACAAGACGCTCCGCGCCTTTATCGAAAGCGAAGGGGACCGCTGGCTCGGATGGGACTCGATGAGGAGGTTCATAGAGCACTACGGGACAGTCGTGTTCGGACTCGATATGGCTTTCTTTGAAGGCATCATCGCCAGGGTGGCGGAAGGCAGGGTCGAACTGAGGCGGCAGGAAGTGGCCGCCGATCTGATGGAGGCGATCGTGAGGGGCTACCGCGATGCACTGGCCGGCAGGGGACTCTTTATTCCCGACGATGTGCATACGCAATTGAAGGAGTCTGTGAAGTCTGTCTACGCTTCCTGGTATTCGGAGAAGTCCCTGCGCTTCAGGGAGGCGATGGAGATCTCGGAATTTTGGGGCACGTCGGTCACGCTGATGCAGATGGTTTACGGAAATGCGGAGGGGTGCGGCGCCTCTGTCTTTTTCACCCGGAGCCCCTTTACGCTCGAACGGGGGGTTTATGGGGATACGAGAGAGCATGCGACCGGCGGCGACCTCGTCTCCGGCAAACTCATCAACAAGCCGCTATCAAGGCGGCAGGGACCGAGGGAAAAGGAGTCTCTTGAGACAACAGACCCTGAACTGTTTGCACTGCATGAGGAGGCAGCTTCCAAAATCGAAGACGTGATGGGGGGCCTTCCTCAGGAAGTGGAAGTTACCTATACTAAAACGCCTGAAGGGAAACGGGAGATCCACATTCTCCAGACAAGGAGGATGGAGTTTCACAGGGGGTTTATGAAAAGGTTCTCTGATGTATGCCGAATGCAGTCGAATATTATCGGCCGGGGCGCAGGAGTACACGGCGGCGCACTAAGCGGAATCGCAACCCTCTCGGCTGCAAAGGAACATATAGGAGAGTTAAGAAAGTCGGCCGGCATGCCGGTGATCCTGATCAGGCAGATGGCGAGTACCGACGACGTGTCGCTGATGCCGCTGATAGACGGCATCGTGACCGTCGGCGGCGGGGTCGCCTCGCATGCTTCGGTCCTTGCCAGGATGTTCGATCTTACCGCGGTGGTCGGCTGTGAGGGGATGGAGATCGGGACCGACGAAAAGGGCGGAGCCTACGCGCGGCTGGGCGCACATGCCATCACCGACGGCTCAGAAATAAGTATCGACGGCTCGACAGGGATTATTTACCTGGGCGTCTGTCCTGACCTCGAATGACGGTGCCCCAGCCCGCTTTCCGCCGGCCGTTGTCGACACTATGTTCAGCTTTCAGGCGGCCCTTCC
>JAJYLU010000280.1 GCA_021787505.1 Nitrospirota bacterium
AAATATGCGATAGAGGAGGTAGCCCAGTGCAGCACCCACGGCTATGCCAAGGAGAATGGACACAGGAATGTCGAGAAGTTTGACAAGGGGATTTACACCGGTCCCCGCGTACATCCCGAGAACCGCTGAGAAGACCACAATTGTATAAGCGTTGTCTACGGACGAAGAGGCCAGGACCAGGGAAGGGATGCCTTTGTTCGTCCCGCGTCTTTGATCGGCAAATCTTATCATTGCAGGAACGATGACCGCCGGAGAAACCGCCGCGACGGTGAACCCGAGGATCGCGGCTGCAATATGGCCCATGCCGAACAGAAAGGGCGCCGACAGTGTGATGGCTATGCCCTCGAAGGTAGACGGGACGAAGCTCATCAGGAGTATAGGTCTGCCCATGCTACTGATTTTTTGCGCCTGTATTTTAAGTCCCGCCCTCAGGAGTATGACTATGAGGGCGGCAGTCCTGAAGTCGGCGGAGACCTTGAACAGTTCAGGCTGAATGAGATTGAAGACGTGCGGACCGCATAGCATTCCGACAAGGAGCATCCCGACAAGTCCGGGCAATTTTATCCGCCTGAACAAGTAATCGGCCAGCAGCCCGAGAAGAACGATCAGTGCGATGCTAACAGCCAAGATGCCTCCTGCGCAAAAATTAAAAAACTCCTGCCAAAGGTTACTTCAGCAGGAGTCATCAGTTCCGAATTATCTCGAAACGGTTAACGGCGAACCCCATCGCCGTAGTAATACAATAAAATAAGATAACAGCAAGGCACGGGAGAAGTCAAATTAGTAATGAGGTTATATTTTTTGTTCGCATTCGCCCTTTTTTCATTATAATAGGAGTTATATGGCCTTCAGATACAGAAGAAGTCAGGAGAACCATCCCAAGAAGGGTATCTATCTTTTGCCCAACACTCTTACGCTCTGCGGGATGTTCTGCGGTTTCTTTGCGATCCTTTCTGCGATCAACGGGAATTTTCTCTACGCTGCGTGGGCGATAGTGCTTGCAAATATATTCGACGGACTTGACGGCTGGATTGCAAGGCTGACCAACACGACAACGCGCTTCGGGATTGAGCTGGATTCTCTCTCGGACCTTGTGGCTTTCGGCGTCGCCCCTGCTGTGATGATGTACAAGTGGTCTCTTATGCCCTTCGGCAGGCTTGGATGGGCGGCGACATTTCTTTTCATAGCCTGCGGCGCCCTTCGTCTTGCCCGGTTTAATATACAGACGGGAATGCCGGGATCAAAGGCGTTCAAGGGAATGCCCATACCCGGGGCCGCCACGGTGCTGTCGTCCATAGTCATATTCTATTATGAATTCCGGACGGGCCTTCCGGACAAGAATGTCTTTTTCCTCGTAATCACAATCCTGCTTGCCCTGCTTATGGTCAGCACTATCCGTTACCACGGACTAAAGGAGATCGACTTCAGGGAGAAAAAGCCGTTCTGGTTCCTCATCGTGTTCGTCCTGATCCTTTTCGTCCTGTTTATACACCCGTCCACGGCTATATTTGTCTTTGCAATGTTGTACCTTATTTGGGGTATAATTGAAAACATCTACCTTCTCGTAAAGAGGAGGAGATTGAGGCAGAAAGCGGAGATTACCGGTAAGGAGTCAGAGGTGAAGGATGAGGATCATCAGGATATTTGATACTACGCTGCGCGACGGTGAGCAGTCCCCCGGAGCATCGATGAACGTTGACGAAAAGATCCAGGTGGCCAAACAGCTTGTGAGGCTTGGGGTCGATATCATTGAGGCGGGATTTCCTATTGCCTCGCCGGGGGATTTCGAGGCGGTCAAGCGGATCTCATCCGAGGTAAAGGGTGCTGTCATTGCAGGACTCGCCAGGGCCAAGGAAGAGGACATAAAGAGGGCCTGGGAGGCGGTCAGGGGCGCCCCGAAGAAACGAATTCATACCTTCCATTCCACTTCCGACATTCACCTGAAATACCAGTTCAGGGTCAGTCGTGAAGAGGCGCTGAAAAGGTCTGTGGAGATGGTAGGACTTGCAAGGAGTTTTGTGAAGGACGTTGAATTTTCTCCGATGGACGCAACGAGGACCGAAATCGGATATCTGCTCGACGTTGTTGAAGCAGTGGTTGAGGCGGGCGCGTCCACGGTGAATATCCCTGACACGGTTGGGTATACCACGCCGGCCGAATTCGGAGCGATGATAAAGGCGATAAAGGACAGGATCGGAGACAGGGCCGTGATCTCTGTTCACTGCCATAATGATTTGGGGCTTGCAGTTGCTAATTCTCTTGCGGCCGTTGCCAACGGCGCGGGACAGGTGGAATGCACGGTCAACGGTATCGGCGAAAGGGCCGGCAACTGCTCGATGGAAGAAGTGGTGATGGCCCTGAAGACCCGCAAGGATTTCTATCGTGCGGAAACGAAGATAAATACGAAGGAGATCATCCGTACGAGCAGGCTCGTAACGAGGATAACAGGCATCCCGGTGCAGCCGAACAAGGCCATTGTGGGAGCGAACGCCTTTGCGCATGAGTCCGGCATTCATCAGGACGGTCTTCTGAAGGAAAAGATGACCTATGAGATAATCCGTCCTGAGGAGATCGGGCTTCATCACACGGAGCTCGTTCTGGGAAAACATTCGGGCAGACACGCCTTTAAGGCGAGGCTCAAAGAGCTTGGATACGAACTCAGTCCTGAAGAAGTGGAGACCGCCTTCAGAAAATTCAAGCACCTTGCCGACCAGAAGAAAGACATCTTCGATGAGGACATCGAGACCCTTGTTTCAGAGGAGGTTTCGAAGATACCCGAGACATACAGCCTGGTCGACCTCTCGGTGAAGAGCGGGCTCAAGGTGAAACCGGCGGCGACGTTGAAACTGAAGATAAACGATCGCGTGGTTGAAAAGACGGCTCGCGGCGACGGGCCTGTGGATGCCGCGTACAAGGCCATCGCGTCGGTCACTAAGACAAAGAGCGACCTTCTGAAGTTTGAGGTCAAGAGCATAACCGGCGGCACCGACGCCCTCGGCGAAGTCATGGTGTCCCTTGAAGAGGACGGGAAAAAGGTCAGGGGGCAGGGGGCCGATACCGATATCATAGTTGCTGCGGCTAAGGCGTATGTCAATGCACTGAACAAACTGGCGGTGAGAAGAAGACATGATCGTGCGTCCTCGTAGGATCTGATCCCGTTCATATGCCGGTCGTATGACTGCATGTTGACTCCCCGGCGTGCGGGCCTTCCAATTCAGTCCATTCAGGTAGTAAAATATTGGAAAAAAAGAGGAAATTCATGTATGATAACTATCCATTTTGATCGGAGGTGTTTGAGATTAAGATAATATATGCAGACGGGAAGGAAGAGTCCGGAACTTTTTCCGATATAGAGTCGAAACTGAAGAAAGGGAAGGCATTGGCTATCAGGGTCGACGGCGACTTGAAGGATATATCGGGTCTCGCAGACCTTAGTGAGGAATCGAGGGTCGAGGCGGTCATCTTCGACTCTGCAGGGGGTAAGGAGATTTACCGCCACAGCGCTTCCCATATAATGGCCCACGCGGTGAAGGAGCTTTTCCCTGATGCGAAGCTGGCTATAGGGCCTTCTACTGAAGAGGGGTTTTATTACGACTTTGACCTTGAGAGGACACTGACCCCGGAAGACCTGGTCCGCATCGAGGGGAAAATGGCGGACATTGTAAAGAACAATAATCGCTTCAACCGGAAGATCGTGGGA
>JAJYLU010000281.1 GCA_021787505.1 Nitrospirota bacterium
TACACGGTCATAGAGGCAAGGGATGGCGAGGATGCTGTCAGGCTGTTCAGGGACCGGGAAGAGGGGGTGGATCTTGTCTTCCTTGATGTTAGGATGCCCAAAAAGAACGGCAGGGAAGTCTATGAGGAGACCAGGAAGATGAATCCGGGAACCAAGTTTCTTTTTATGAGCGGTTACACGGATGAAATAATTAACAGTCAGGGGATACTTGAAGAAGGATTCAACTTCATCTCAAAAGTCGCCTTACCCGATGAGATCTTGCTAAAAATACGGGAGGTGTTGGATAAATAAGGAACTTGGGATGGTCGCTACTCCCACTGCTCTTGCCTTCGGCCCGTACTTCTGGTAACATCTTCATGAGGAACACAGGTCCTCAAAAAAGCAGAAATATGACCGGCAACGCCAAAGGAGGCACACAATGGGAGACAAAGGCGGCAAAAAGGACAAAGAGAAGGGCCAGAAACAGAAGTCGATGAAACACGCTAAAGATCTGAAAGAGAAGCAGAACAAGCAACCAAAAAGCGGACTGAAATAGGGAGCGGTCTCCGCCGCTCCCGGCCCAGCCGCCGCCGAAAAATCTGCCGATTCCTTTCGCCCCAAGCCGATGGATATATATCTGTTGTTTCCTGTCTGTCCATACTCTCATTGACACCTAGTCCGGTTGTATCAATCCCCTTGAGATACCCCTGCATCTTTTTTATGTATCCGAGAGGGATCATCTCGATGCGGTTTCCTGCTCCGCCTGGCGAAGTAGCAGTGCAGCTTCGTCACAGGACCCGCAGGGGACAAGCTTCGTGATAATTGCATCGAGGGGATGGTCTGTTTTTCCCCTTGTGCGCCCCAGGAGCAAAGTAATCATCTCCTTATGCGCGTCTTTTTCGGCTGCAGCAGTTGCTTTATATTCCCATATTGTCTTAAGAGGGAAGATGCCTGCTATCAGCTTAAATACCTTGATGCTATATACGGGAGTGCTCGCAACCGATACGAGGATCCGCTCTCTGCTGTCAAACTTTATCTGGCAGAAGCAGTGCCGCTCCGTGTTTTTGTAGGCTATAACCTTGCTCATGCGGAAATTATTTTAGCAAAAAAGGAAAGCATGTTCAAATTTCAGGTGCACCCGCCAGACTACAGAAAGAGAAACCACACTCTTGTGACTTTTTTTCAGGGGGACTCACTGCTTCCCGGGTCTGAGAACCCCGGCTACAGACTTCCTTTCTGCTGAAATTGTCGGAAACGGGCAGGGAGTGATAGAATAACAAACGAGTGTACCTGCGGACGTGAAATATAAAGGCCAAGAGTCCTGCCTGCCGGCAGGCAGGGGCGAGGTCTGCGATTCGTTGTGGGAGATTTTATGATCGATATCAGTTCAATGACACTGTTGAATAATGGGTAAGGGCATTCCGTGAAAGCACTTCTCATTTATCCTGAATTCCCTGATACCTTCTGGAGTTTCAGGTATGCCCTGAAATTCATTCACAGAAAGGCGAGCAGTCCACCGCTCGGATTATTGACTATCGCAGCGATGCTTCCTGAGGCGTGGGAAAAAAGACTGGTCGACATGAACGTAGAAAGCCTGGATGACGACGACCTGAGGTGGGCTGATCTCGTCTTTGTGAGCGCGATGTCTGTCCAGAAGGAATCGGTGAAAGGAGTGATAGCGAGATGCAGGGCAGCCGGTGTCAGGATTGTCGCCGGCGGTCCCCTTTTCACGACCGAATATGAGGCGTTCGGGGATGTAGACCACCTGGTGCTGAACGAGGCCGAAATCACCATGCCCCGTTTCCTGGAAGATTTCCGGAATGGCGATGCAGGCCATTTCTATACCACTGATCAATGGGCTGACATGCGGGAGACACCCATTCCGCTCTGGGGGCTTATTAACATGAAGCATTATGCCTCAATCAATATCCAGTATTCCAGAGGCTGCCCCTTCAACTGCGAGTTTTGCGACATTACCCTGCTCTGCGGTCGCAGGCCGCGCACCAAGGACAAAGACCAGATTATAAGGGAGCTCGATAGTGTGTACGCGTCGGGATTCAGGGGCCAGGTTTTCTTTGTCGACGACAATTTTATCGGGAACAAGAAAAAGCTGAAAGAAGAGGTCCTCCCTGCCATCATCGAATGGATGGAGATAAGAAGACATCCCTTCACCTTCAATACTCAGGCATCCATAGAACTGTCCGACCATAAAGACCTGATGGATATGATGGTCGGGGCGGGATTCGATGTCGTCTTCATCGGCCTCGAGACCCCCCATGAGGAGAGCCTCGCCGAATGCAGCAAATTCCAGAACAGAAACCGCGATCTCCTCGCCAGTGTCAGGAATATCCAGAAGTCAGGCCTCGAGGTGCAGGGAGGATTCATTGTCGGTTTCGACAACGACCCGCTTACGATTTTCGACACCCAGATCAGGTTCATCCAGAAAAGCGGGGTTGTCACGGCAATGGTCGGCATTCTCATTGCCCTTCCGCGCACGCAGCTCTACGAGAGGCTCAAAAAGGAGCAGCGATTGCTGAAGGAGACCTCGGGGAACAATACGGATTTCGCGACAAATTTTGTCCCCAGGATGGACTATGACCTGCTGATAAGCGGCTACAAAAAGGTCCTCGGCACTCTGTATTCACCAAGGTACTATTATGAGAGGGTCAGGACATTCATGAAGGAATATATCCCTCCCAAGAAAAAGAAGAAGGCCTTTCGATTTCGGCCGAACTATTTAGGCGCGTTCTTCAGGTCAATCGTAGTCCTCGGGGTCGTTGGACAAGAACGGTTCCATTATTGGAGGCTGCTGCTCTGGACTGTGCTTACCCGTCCCCGCCTCCTTCCTCAGGCCGTTACCCTCTCGATCTACGGGTTTCATTTCCGGAAGGTCTTTGAGAAACGCCTCGGTTAAAGGCGGAAGAGAAAAAACCAAGTGGACACAATAAAGGATGGATTCCCTCATCTTCGCGGCAGGCCGGCAAAACTCGCCCGGGGCGTGCTCTCCTGATCAATCTTATCCGATGATGAAATGATTTTGAAAAGATGAAACGGCGGCGGTATAATACCCGATATTTTTTGCGTTAAAGATTGTGATGATGTCAAAGAAAGACGGCAGACAGATTATGCGGGAATTCGAAACGCGCCGGGGGCGTCAATCCTTCGCCATAGTGGCGGCGCTGTTTATGGTGTTATTTCTAGCCATGCTTTATAATCGGCCGACGGTACTGGGAGAGTTCTCAAAAAATACTATCTTCGGGGCGCAGGTTATCGTTATCGCTGCGTTTATCGGGTTCAGCAGTGTTAACTGGAGATGCCCTTCATGTAATAAATACCTGGGGAGTGATATGAACAGGCGCTTCTGCAGGAAGTGCGGGAGCAGGTTGAGATAATCTCAACTCTATCCAGCTCATTATTGGACCGCCGCCGCATCTTACTCGCCGCTTTGTCGCAGATACGAATTCCGAAAAGCGTACCCTTCATAGGAATATACAGATCTGTACCTAATACTGCCCCCTGTCCAGGGTCCGGTACTGGATCGCCTCGGAGATATGATGGGGCTGGATATCGGCTGATGCTTCCAGGTCCGCAATCGTCCGGGAGAGCTTAAGTATCCTCGCATACGCCCTTGCGGACAGGCCCAGCCTCTGCATTGCAGTCTCAAGGAGGTTCTGGGCGTCTTCCCTCAGTCTGCAGTAT
>JAJYLU010000282.1 GCA_021787505.1 Nitrospirota bacterium
TACTATTGCACAGTGGCAGCAGCGAAAAAAATGCGCAACGAGAAGGAGGTGGTTGCGGAACAATAATCGGGATGCTGTAAGTGAATGGGTGAAGAAGTGAGAAAGAAATCAAAAAGGGGAGAAATAATGAAAAACAAATTCACCGTATTACTGGTTCTCTTTGCAGCAGCAGTAGGTTATATGGTCTTCCTCGGCACACCCGCCACAGTCACCGCGGGCGCCGCACCCGGATATGGAGATGCCCCTGCAGCTTCAGCTGCCGCGGAAAAGGCCCCGGCAGTTGAAGTAAAAGTGGTACCTTCAACCAAACCGATCACCTTTGATGCCGTCGCGTATATTGCCGGTCACGGCGGTCACCTCGCGATCATCGACATGCGCACGATGAAACCGCCGGTAGACATCGAAAAAGACAGGATCGTACTCACCGAGGCCGGTTCCGAAATGGAAGGGAAAATCGCTGGAATGTCCTTTGAAGAGGTAAAAAAGGCGGGCGGAACCCACGGCCAGGCCCTCGTCACTGAAAAAGGCAAGAAAATCCTTGTCGCCGGCACTCTCGGCGGGGATGTCTACAAGATAGACCTCGCCAGCGGGAAAAAAGAGGGGCCCTTCAAGGTAGGCGAGAAGTTCTGCGGCGCAATTGTCGGTCCGGACGGCAACATCTATCTGGAGGATATGGCCGACGGCAAAGTATACATCTGGGATTCGAACAAGCTGAAGACCGTGGATACGATGCCGGTAGGTAAGGCATTATGCGGTATCCAGTGGACCAAGAACAAGAAGAAGGCCTACATCACCGACATGCCTATTGGCGTCGTCTATGTGCTCGACTGGAAGACAAAGAAGAAGATCAGGGAGATATCCAGCCCCGAGATGACATTCATCCACCAGGCAAGAATGACCCCCGACGGCAAGTACCTCTGGGTTAGCGCCCCGAACGAATTCGATCCGGGTCTGAAGCCGGGTACCCACAAGAGCCAGGTCATTATCATCGACACGAACACCGACAAGATCGTAAAACGTCTTATCCTTCCGGATAACATCAGACCGCATGACTTTGCGTTCACCAAAGACGGAAAGTATGGCTTCCTGTCTTCCAGGACTTACGCTGACGACAGCACGCTGAATGTGGTTGACATGAAGAACTTCAATATCGTCGAGACCGTTTCGGCCTGTAAAGAGTGCCACAAGGCTTACGGCATCCAGGTGAAGGTCGACAAAGGTTCCCCGCTTCTCTGCGGTATCGAGATCGACTGGCATCCCGGCAAGAAGTAAGTCGGCAGTCATCTGCTCTGAACGAAAAAAGGGTCGGGACCGTTTCCCGGCCCTTTTTATTCGGGGGCGCTCACCATGCGGCGTAAACAAAAAAACGGCCCGCCATGTCTCTCAATAGACTTTTGAGGCCGATGGAACCTATAATAAAAATATGAAAAAAATTAAGATTTACAATCTCGCGGTGCGCAATCTCAGGAGAAAGTACATCAGGACAGTTGTTCTTCTGCTCATAGTCGCCGTGGTGACCGGCACGCTCCTTAGCGCTACAATCTTTATCAGCGGGATGAAAAATGCCTTGCGGATCGGCACCTACCGCCTGGGCGCGGACGTGCTGGTGGTCCCCGCACAGAACGAGGCGCAGGCGAAAGCGGCGCTGCTTGCGGGTGAGCCGACCAGCTTCTATATGGACAGGCAAATATTCGAGAAGGTGGAGAAGGTCGACGGCGTGAAGAAGGCTTCGCCCCAACTTTTTCTGAAACCCTCTTCCTTTACGTGTTGTTTCAATGTGGACGTCTTTCTCATCGCCTTTGACCCGAAGACCGATTTTACGATAAGTCCCTGGCTCGAAAAAAACCTGAAAAAGCCCCTCACTGACAACGAAATCATCACAGGCAGAGAAGTCCCGGTTGTGGTGGGCGATACCATTCCGTTCTTCGGTTCGCCTTTTACAGTGGCCGGGACGATGGAGCCTACGGGGATGAAGTTCTTCGACCAGTCCGTCTTCATGACCATGGACTCCGCCTATGACATGGCCGCAAATTCGAAGACCAAGTCTTTACAGCCGATCACCCTGGACAGAGACAAGATATCTGCGGTACTCGTCCAGATCCAGGAAGGCATGACCCCGGAACGGGTCGCCATAAGGATAGAACACGATATTGATGGGGTGAAGGCGATCGCTTCGGATGAGGTAATAAGCACCGTCAGGAGGCAGTTGGCCGGGCTTTTGAAGGGAATCCTGGCGATCAGCGCGGTCTTGTGGGGACTCGCCCTGCTGATGATGGGATTCGCGTTCTACATGATCGTGAATGAAAGACAGAGGGAACTCGGACTGCTTCGGGCAATGGGCGCAAAGAAAGGACACGTTTTTGCGCTGATCATCTCAGAGGCGATCATCATATCCATCGCCGGCGGCGTGATAGGCATGGCAATCGGATCGGCGCTTCTCCTTACGTTCAAGAACCTTATCTTACACAGTCTAAAGCTGCCCTATCTTCTGCCTTCGGCCGGCGTCCTCATCGAATTGATAGCAGGCGCGGTCCTCTTTTCGATCATCACCGGACTTCTGTCTTCATTGCTGCCGGCGATTTCCGCCAGCAGGATGGAACCTTACGAGGCAATAAGGAAAGGAGAGTAACGAGACGATGAAATCGCCCCGTGGATGCGTCTTTGCACCTTTGATGTTTGCGGCGATAGTTCTTTTTTCGCTCGGTTTCGCCGCGTGTTCGAAGAAAGAGGAACACCCCCCGGCAAAGGGAAGCGTCCAGTCCGTCAACCCCTATACGAGCGATTCGGTCTTTATGGAACTGAAGAAAAAGCTGGACAAGGACCCGAATGACGTGGATGCGCTCTATCACCTTGCCGATTTGTACGACCGTAACGCACAGTATGCCGAGGCTGTCGAGACTTACGGGAAGGTCCTCAAACTCAAGCCGGACATGGGATACGCTTATCTGAAGATGGGGACCGCCTATGATCGTCTGAACAAACCGGCCGAAGCGGTCGCTGCCTTCAAGAAGGCGGAGAAGCGTATGCCGAACTACCCGGTGCTGTACAATAATATGGGAGTCGCTTTCGGCAAACTCAATAAACTGAATGACGAAGTTGCTGCCCTAAAAAAGGCGATAAAGCTGAGGCCCACATATACGTCTGCGCACTTCAACCTGGGAATCACATATCTGAAATTGAGGAACAAAAAAGAGGCGATGAAACAATATGATGCGCTGATGCAGTTCGACGAGG
This sequence comes from Nitrospirota bacterium, assembly GCA_021787505.1. Taxonomy (GTDB): domain Bacteria; phylum Nitrospirota; class Thermodesulfovibrionia; order Thermodesulfovibrionales; family UBA6898; genus Sulfobium. The sequence continues at coordinate 3,235 of JAJYLU010000282.1, forward strand.
GCGCGGCGAAGACGTTATTGAAAGAGATCGACAAGGCCTCTTAGAAAGAAGGCTGGAGGACCACGTGATAGAAGTCAAGGAACTTAGCAAGACATATTCAATAGACGGACAGGTCTTCAAGGCCGTGGACAATGTCTCCTTCCGTGTGCAGCGGGGGGAGATGATGTCGATAATCGGACATTCCGGAAGCGGCAAGACCACTCTCCTGAGCCTGATCGGGGGATTGACCAAGCCCGCCTCCGGCAGCGTGCTCATCGAAGACCGGGCGATATGGTCTATGTCCGACGATGATCTGTCGGAATTCCGGAACAAGAAGATGAATTTCATCTACCAGTTTTCGAGCCTGGTCCCGACGCTCACGTCTCTCGAAAATATCATGCTCCCCACCGCCTTCGGCGACTACGGCGAAGATGTCGCAGGCTACGCAAAGGAACTCCTTGC
>JAJYLU010000283.1 GCA_021787505.1 Nitrospirota bacterium
GAAAACCTTTTCAGGGCTCCCCTTCTTCAGCCTGTGCATGAGCCCGATCTCGGTGCCCACGATGAATTCATGCGCAGAAGAGGACCTCGCGAACCTCAGCATCCCCGACGTGCTTGTCACGTGGTCCACGGCCTCCAGGACATCGAGCCTGCATTCAGGGTGCGCCATGATCACCGCCGCGGGGTGCTCTGTCCTCGCCATCCTCACATCATCGGGCGTGACCCTTTCGTGAATATTGCAGTAACCGTCCCAGGCGATCACCCTCTTCTTTGTGTTTTTCTGGGCCCACATCGAGAGATTTTTGTCCGGTACGCAGATCACTTCTTCCCCCGGCAAAGAATCTATTACCTTCACAACGTTCGCAGAAGTGCAACAGATATCGCTTTCGGCCTTCACATCCGCGGTAGTGTTGACATAGGCAACCACAGGGACGCCGGGATATTTCGCTTTGATGTCTCTCAGAGTAAATTCGGCGGGATAAATGTATGGAGGTGGATTGTCAAAGCCGGGGAAGCTCTTCCTCACCCGCCTTGGAGAATCTACATGGATCATGTCGGCCATAGGACAGAGCGCCGCCTCCTCGGGAAGGAGTACGGTCTTGTCCGGAGAGAGGATCGATGCGCTTTCGGCCATGAAACTGACGCCGCAGAAGACGATCATATCGCAGTCGACCGTCGAGGCCGTCCTCGAAAGTTCGAGGGAATCACCGACAAAATCCGCAATGTCCTGAACCTCTTCCCGCTGATAGTTATGCGCGAGGATGATCGCGCGCTTTTCTTCCTTCAGCTTCAGAATCTGTTCCTGAAGAGAGGACCTATCCAAAGACATCTAAAACCTGACTTTGCCCGTCTTGGTGTAGGAAGAATTGGTGAAAAGGACCGTCCCGTCCTCAAGGACGACGCGGTAGATTGGGACCGGCTGCGGAATCGTATTCCCCTGACCTACGCTTTCCGTAAAGCCGTAGTTCCCCTTACCCTTGAAGATCGACAAAATCTTCTTCACGTACTGCTTTGTCTCCGAGATGGGAGGAACGGTCATATATTTCTCCACGGTCTTCGGTCCCGCGTTGTATGCGGCGAGGGCGAGGGTGAGATCACCGTTGAATTTTTCGAGGAGGAACCTGAGATATCGCGTCCCCCCCTCGATATTCTCCTCCGGATTGAAGGGATTGATGACGTTCATATCGTATGCGGTGGAAGGCATCAGTTGCATAAGGCCCATCGCGCCTTTACTCGACACCGCGCGGTGGTTTCCGTTGGATTCGGCCTTGATCACGGCCTTGATCAATTCAGGCTCTATTTCATATTTCGAAGCCGCCTGCTCTACGTAGGCGCTGTAGTCGCGGGTATCGGCAGCCGGCTGCCTATACGCCTCTCCCTGCTTTGTGGCCCCCTTTTTTTCCTTCAGGACCTTAACTGTCTTTTTTCCCACTGGAGCGTCGGTGTAACAGGAGACCCCATTTTCGTCAATATATTTGTAAATATCAGAGGATGCGGGAGACGCATAGAGAAGTAAGGCAACCAATGCGATCACTATCACATGCATGCAAAATCTTAACATTTACAGTCCAACCTGTCAATATTGAAGGGCAATAAACAGGGCCAAAATCCTTCATCTTCAGCAAGATCCCGGCGCCAAATTTGCGATAATCACGGAAAAAATTCTTCATTCCGGGCGTTATCTTTCCGCTCTTGGCATTCATCGGCGCCGCCAAAGGAGGGTACTTCTCCGCAATCCTTCTCTTCGTTCTGATGTACCTGCCGCCAATTCTTGCCGCAATTCATCCGGATCAATTGACAAAATGCGCGGGCATATAGTATAAAAGTATTCTTCGGGCGGATAGCTCAGCTGGGAGAGCACAGCCCTTACAAGGCTGGGGTCACAGGTTCGATCCCTGTTCCGCCTACCATTCTGCTCCGGGTGACACGGACGGAATATGCGGCAACGAAGATAGGTACTTACGGTGAAGAGATAGTCTCACCGTTTTTGCGGGGGCGGTAGTTCAGCTGGTTAGAACGCCGGCCTGTCACGTCGGAGGTCGCGGGTTCGAGCCCCGTCCGCCCCGCCATTCACTTTTCCTTTTAAAATCAAGTAGTAAACCTCGCGTTGCCCTTTCAGAAATGCAGCGCAAGTACATAACAAATAGAGGTCGAGAGGACCTGATTTGATAAATGGTTCAATCGATAAGTTACATTCGAAAATACCCTGATAAACCGCCGCTGAACCTAACCCTGAATCACACACTCAAAAATATATTGATTTCCGATTCGGTATGCATTATATTCCTTGGAAGGAATCAAAATGGGGAACGTTGAAGATCGGCAGCTTAGAGGGGGAACAGAGATAATCCTCCTGGTAGAAGACAATAGCGCAGCAAGAACAGCTACGAAAATTGTTCTCGAACAGTTAGGTTACCGCGTAATAGAGGCCGTGGACGGCGAAGACGCGCTGGAGAAATTTCGTGCAAACAAAGACAGAATTCAGCTTGTCATACTTGACGTCATTATGCCACAAGGAAGCATCAAGCCAATTTACGACGAAATGCTTCTTATACGGGCGGATATAAAGGCTATTTTCCTTAGCGGGTATACAGAAGACATCCTAAAAAGAAGTGGGATGATTGAAGAAGGGCTGACCTTTCTTACAAAGCCTTTTCTGCCGGCAAAGCTTGCAAGCAAGATGAGAGAAATGCTTGATACCTAAAACAGAGGGACAAAGCCCGGCCCCTTCTACCAAGACTGCGCTTATAGTATTGCGCTTACCACGCAAGGAATAAAGCTCGGTAGCGTTGCCGGGATATCGCGCGAGAATCTCTCCCCCCTGCCGACCTACCTATCCACCGCTTCGATCCGTCCTTTCATGCCGAAGGCGGAATGAAAGGGCTTGTCGCAGTAAAAATCATATACTCCTTTCTCGGAGAGGGTGACGCTGACGTCGGTCACCTTCCCGGCGGGAAGTTCCGCGCTTTGGATCACCTGGCCCTGGGGATTCTTGATCGTAAAGTTATGACCGCTCCCCGAAACATTTTCAATTTTGAGCAGGATGACATCTCCCGTATAGGCCTTTATGTTATTCGGCTCGAATTTGAAACTGTTTGCCTTGACTGCCAGGACTTTTTCTACGCCGCCCGGGCTGACCGTCACCTCCGGCTGCAGGCCTGCGCATGCCGCAAACAAAAGCAGCACGGTCAGGTACGTCTGCCAATGGCGCAAAAGATTTTTTTGCATTTTTTCCTCCCCTTTCCTTTTGTATGCACATACTCACATCTCCAATGATATCAGATAAAAAGAGATGTTATAAGTACCGCAGCAATACTTTGCAGTCACGCCGGGCTGCCTATTCTGAACCGTGACATGCCGTGTCATAGTGAAGGTCAATGCATGTCACATGGTACAATAGAAGAAAACAATATCGTGAGGGCAGCTTTGTGATAGGATACGGAGATTATTTGACAATTTTCAGCGGCACGGATTTTACGGTCGCAGAACTGAGGAGATTTTATCATTCTGCAAAAAAGTCGGTAATCTTTCGGTCCCTCGGCAAACGCTCATGGCACGAGCTCTTCAAGCTCGAGGAGAGTTGTCAGTGGCCCGTTCTTCAGCGGATAGACGACCCTGCGCTGCCCATCTATCGGGGCGCCGACAAGGAATTACTCGATAGATTCCTG
>JAJYLU010000284.1 GCA_021787505.1 Nitrospirota bacterium
TATACTCCACAATGCCGGACGCCCCCGCGCTCTTCAGCCTGGGGATGATGTCCCTCACCGTCTTTTCATCTATTACGACATCGACGGCGTACCATCCCGAATCGGAAAGGGGAGCGACTGTAGGCGAATGCATGGCCGACAGGAGGCTCAGGACCTTCTTATAAGATTTCGAAGGCACGTTCATCTTGAGCCCCACCTTCTCCTCGGCCGCAAGCGCGCCCCTGAGAAGAAGCGCGATATTCTCCATCTTCCGTCTCTTGGCTTTATCGTGCCATGCCTTCTTGTTCGCAATAAATCTCGTTGTGGATTCTATAATGGTATCGACTATTCTCAGGTTATTGGCCTTCAGGGAAGTGCCCGTCTCGGTTATCTCTACAATAGCGTCGGCCAGGTACGGCGGCTTGACTTCTGTTGCGCCCCAGGAGAAATCCACTTCGGCCTTTATCCCTTTTGACTTAAAGTACCTCTTGGTGAATCCCACAAGCTCAGTGGCGACCCTCTTGCCGTTGAGGTCCTTGATGCTCTTTATCTTCGATTCCATCGGGACCGCAACGACCCATCGCACCGGCCTGAAGCCCTCCTTTGCGTATCTCAGTTCGGCGACCTCCACGACATCGGCATTCTGTTCGAGCACCCAGTCATGGCCGGTGAGCCCGCAGTCAAGGACTCCGTCTTCGACGTACCGCGCCATCTCCTGCGCCCTTATGAGCATGGATTCTATTCCCGGATCGTCAAAGACAGGGTAATAGGAGCGCGTCGAGACCGTTATGTGGTAGCCGGCCTTTTTGAAGAGCCTCAAAGTTGATTCCTGAAGACTCCCTTTCGGAAGGCCGACCTTAAGTACCATTCCCTTGTTCTTATTCATCGGGATTTCACTACCTCCTCCGGGATGCCGATCCTTCCGAGAACGGCAGACGCCGCCGCCACAGCGGGGTTCGCCAGGTAAACCTCGCTTTCGGGATGTCCCATCCTGCCGACAAAATTCCTGTTGGTCGTCGCCACCGCCTTCTCGCCCTTAGCGAGAATACCCATATGACCTCCGAGACAGGGCCCGCAGGTGGGGGTCGAGACCACCGCCTCTGCATCGACAAATATCTCAAGCAGTCCCTCTTTCATGGCCTGACGGTAGATCTGCTGCGTAGCGGGTATCACGATCAGCCTCACATTAGGGTCCACTTTTTTCCCTTTTATCACCTCGGCCGCTTCCCTGAGGTCTTCAAGCCTCCCGTTAGTGCACGAGCCGATGATCACCTGGTCTATCAGGACGTCCGATAGCTCCGAGGCAGGCCTTGTGTTGGAAGGCAAGGAAGGGCATGATACCGTCAGAGGGATCTTCGAGCAATCATATCCCCTTACCTCGGCATACTTCGCGCCGGTGTCTGAAGAGTAAAACTTGTACGGCCTCCTCGCCCTGCCCTCGACATATTTCCCCGTAGCGGAGTCAGGGACGATGATCCCGTTCTTGCCGCCCGCTTCAATAGCCATATTGCACATTGTAAGTCTGCCGTATACCGGTAGGCCGGTTATCGTATCACCCTCAAATTCCATGGCCTTGTATAAAGCGCCGTCGACTCCTATATCTCCGATGGTGTGAAGTATCAGGTCCTTTCCTCCGACCCATTTGCCGGGCCTCCCGCGATAGACGAATTTCATGGACTCAGGGACCTTGAACCAGCACTCACCCGTCGCCATGGCAGCCGCGACATCCGTCGATCCGACCCCGGTTGCAAACGCGCCGAGCGCGCCGTAAGTGCATGTGTGGCTGTCCGCCCCTATCACGAGGTCTCCGGGGACGACTATCCCCTGTTCGGGCAGAAGCGCGTGTTCGACACCCATTCTCCCCACTTCAAAATAAAGCCCGAGGGCGTATTGCCTCGAAAACTCCCTCAGCATCTTGCACTGCTCGGCAGCCTTAATGTCTTTCTGGGGGGCAAAATGGTCCGGGATGAATGCGACACGGTCCTTGTCGAACACTCCCTTCGCGCCTATCTTCTTGAATTCCTGTATCGCGATCGGGGCCGTTATGTCATTGGCAAGGACCAGATCAACCCTGGCGTTGATCAATTCGCCAGCCGAGACTTCGTCAAGACCCGAATGGGCCGCTAATATCTTTTCCGTAATCGTCATTGGTTTTGCGGTCATAGACACCTCTCGAAGGGTATTATACCTTTATTAAAAAGGGATAAACAAGGGTCCTCTCCCTTGTTCTGTATGAAGAGGCTCCGCTATTTCCTCAGCTTCATTAATCCTCTGTAAAAAAGCAGCATCCCGAGGAAAGTCAGGACTATATCCAGGTAAGGATATAGCCTGAACGAATACCGATAAAATAGCGGCGCCACGCCGCCGCGTCCTACTGTTCCCCAATAATACACAGAGACGAGGTTCAGCGCCAACCCGATAATAAGCTCTCCGCTGATTTTCATAGGAGCCTCCTTAATTATTCTCCAAATTTCAGGACCGTTTTCAGGACCTTAGACATAGCCGATTTATAGTATATAATGTTAGCAGTATTAAGGAATAGAAACTGAACCAGTAGAGGAGGCGTCCGATGTTCAGATTTGGATATTTTCAGGTCGTCCTGTTCTTCTTTCTTATCGTGGGAGGATGCGCCTCTGTCGGCGCCAAGGTCCAGGCCACAGAGACGTTGAAGCCTTCGGGTATACGTGAGGACTGTCTTGAGCTGCTTCCCGGTCAGGGGCTCAATTATTCTTTTGAAGCTTCCGCTCCTCTCAATTTCAATATCCATTACCACGAAAACGAAAAGGTTTCTTATGAGGTTTCCAAGGACGCCGTATCGAAAGACGCGGGAATCTTTCTCGCCAAGAAGGAGCAGTATTATTGCCTCATGTGGACCAATCCGGGTTCAGAGCCTGTCACCCTCAGGTATGAGCGGAATATTATAGAGGGACAGAAGTGAACCCCGGCAAATAATTTATTTATTGGAAATTTATTGACAAATCGGCTGGAAAGTGGTATTAATTTAATAGCCATAAATTAATATACTTCTTATATAAGGAAATCAAAGGAGGAAAAAATGAGCGTGCGGAAAATGAGTCTTTTTGTTGCAATGCTTTTGTCTGTTCTCTTCGTTTGCGGCGGGCTTGCCTTCGCGGCAGGGCCTTCCATTAATATCCTCGGCGATGTAGTAGGAAGCGGCTCTGCGGAGATGAGAACCGCCTTCAATCAGTGGATATCGGTCAGCGGAAAGACTTACCCCGTGATTGACGGCGCGGCCCTCAGGTCAAAGGACGGGAACATGTCCCTGATCTTCAGGGATTCAGTAAGGATGGAAGTGGGAAAGAATTCCGAGATAGTGGTGGCCGGTTCAAGGGGAAGCTATGCAGTCAACATGAACAGCGGTCAAATAATCTTCAGTGTGCCCCGGGGGATCTCCTTCTCCGTGAAGACACCGACCTCGACGGTCCAGACCAAGGCTGCGGCAGCTCTGATCCAGAAAGTGAGCCTGTCATCGCAGGATGATGTCAAAGGGGTCATAAGTTACGACGGGAAGGGAACAAAGATCACGGCTATCAACGGAACGTTGACGGTAAGAAGCGGCGTAGGAGTCCAGTTGCAAAGCGTTACTGCAGGCAACGCAATCTACGTCGAAGGGAAGGATGCCGCTAATATCAGGACAGTCCAGTTGGCCGGCGGATCAACAGGAG
>JAJYLU010000285.1 GCA_021787505.1 Nitrospirota bacterium
GTAGTTACCAACCTCTTCGGTTCATTCGAGCGCATGTGCCTTTCCCTTGAGGTGAACAGGCTCGATGATGTCGCCGAAAGAATCGAGGGACTTCTCAACCAGGCCCCTCCGAAGAGTCTTATCGACAAACTCTCGCTGCTGCCTAAACTGATCGAATTTTCAAAATATTTCCCGAAGCAGGTGAAAAGCGCGCCTTGTCAGGAAGTGATAGAAAAGGAAAACCCTGATCTCGGCAAATTTCCGATCCTGAAATGCTGGCCTCATGACGGTCAACCCGGAGACGAGGGCCGGTTCATCACTTTTCCTATGGTCTTTACAAAAGATCCCGAGACCGGCAGGCCGAACTGCGGTATGTACCGCATCCATGTCTACGACAAAAACACCACCGGCATGCACTGGCACATCCACAAGGACGGCGCAAGGCACTACGACAAATACACGAAGCTCGGCAGGCGCATGCCGGCAGCGATCGCAGTGGGAAGCGACCCGGCCGTGATCTATGCATCGAGCGCTCCCCTTCCGGAGGCTGTCGACGAAATGGTCTTTGCGGGGTTTCTCAGGAAGTCGCCTGTCGAGATGGTCAAGTGCATCACTTCCGACATCGAGGTTCCCGCCAACAGCGAGCTCGTGATCGAAGGGTATCTGGACCCGGGCGAAACCCGGATAGAAGGCCCCTTCGGAGACCACACAGGTTTTTATTCACCAGCCGAACCGTATCCGGTCTTTCACGTCACCTGCATCACGCACCGCAGGGACATGATATATCCGGCGACGATCGTCGGCAAGCCGCCGATGGAGGACTGTTACATGGGCAAGGCAACGGAAAGGATATTCCTGCCCCTGATCCGTCTCGACTTCCCGGAGATCCGGGACATCAACTTACCGATGGAAGGGGTCTTTCACAACTTCGCGATCATCTCGATAAAAAAGAGCTATCCGGGCCATGCAAAAAAGATCATCAGCGGGTTATGGGGAAAAGGACAGATGATGTTCGCTAAGTTGCTCATCGTGGTCGACGACGACGTTGATGTCCAGGACCTCTCCTATACCGCATGGAGAGTGCTGAACAACGTCGACTGGAAGCGCGATACCGTCTTCGCCGACGGGCCGCTCGATGCGCTCGACCACGCTGCGAACTGGCCGCGGTACGGCTCGAAGATGGGAATCGACGCCACCCGCAAGACCCGGGAGGAAGGCATGATGAGGGACTGGCCCGAGGAGATTTTCATGTCTGAGGAGATCAGAAAACTCGTCGATTCGCGGTGGAAGGAGTATGGTCTTTCATGAGGGCGGATACCCTTATCAAATGGCTCATCAACACAATCGCCATCATGCTCGCGATCAGGTGGGTGCCCGGTATTGTTTACAGCGGGGCGTGGTGGGGGATACTCATCGTCGGAATAATTTTCGGCCTCGTCAACACCTACATCCGGCCGTTTATCAAACTCTTCACGCTGCCGCTGCTTATTCTCTCGCTCGGTCTATTCACCTTCGTCATTAACGCGCTGATGCTGATGCTCACGTCGTGGCTTTCCGGTGAGTTCAATCTCGGCTTCCATGTCGCCGGTTTCAAAGCCGCCTTCTGGGGCTCCGTGGTGATAAGCCTGGTCAGTCTCATCCTCTCCTGCCTGATTCCGTCGAGAGGAGAGCAATAAGATCAACCTCACAGGACCGTAATCACGGCGGGCATTTGGCGCATACCGACGTAAACAGCGCGGTGCTGAGATACCTGTCTCCCCGATCGGGCAGGATAACGACGATCGTGCCTTTCGCGATCCTTTCGGCTATCCGCAATGCACCGCATACGGCGGCGCCGCTGCTCATGCCTACGAAGAGCCCCTCCCGTAGCGCAAGCATCCTCGTGGTATCGAAGGCATCGTCGTCTCCTATGTTTATCTTTTCGTCCAGAGCCGCCTCGTTGTAAATCTTCGGGACTATCGACTCCTTCATGTTCTTCAGCCCCTGCACCCTGTGGCCCAGAAAAGGCTCTACGCCGACAACCTTTATCTTCTCGCTGAACTCCTTCAACCTCTTGCCCACTCCCATCAGCGTGCCCGTTGTACCCATGCCGGCCACGAACACGTCGACCTTTCCGTTCGTCTGGGCCAGGATCTCCGGCCCCGTCGTCTCGTAATGGGCCTTGATGTTGGCAGGGTTGTCGAACTGGTTCGGCATGAAGTATTCGCCCGGTGATTCGTCGACCATTTGATGCGCCCGCTTGATCGCACCATCTGTGCCTTCCTTGCCGGGACTGAGCACGAGTTCGGCGCCAAAGGCCTCGAGTACCTTTCTCCGCTCGAGGCTGACGCACTCGGGCATCACGAGCTTGACCCTGTAACCCTTCGCCGCGCCGACCATGGCAAGACCGATGCCGGTATTCCCGGAGGTCGCCTCGAGAATCGTGTCGCCTTTCCGGATTCGGCCGGTCTCCTCCGCTTCCTTGATCATGTAATACGCGATCCTGTCCTTCACCGAGCCGCCGGGATTGTTTCCCTCGAGCTTGGCAAGGACCGTGACGCCCGAAATACTGTTTACCGCCTCCAATTTCACAAGAGGCGTGTTGCCGATACACTCAAGAACTCCCATCTGCACCTCCTCGAATGTGTCTTTCAATATAACAGATTTACAGGCCGTGTTGAAACCCACGATCGGTCATAACATTGAATTTACATTACAGGAAAATCTCCCTTCACCCCTGCCTACCGGCAGGCAGGCCTCTTTGCCAAAGAGTCCCGAAAGCTTTCGGGATTTGGCAAAGTGAGGGTAGGAAGATTTTATAGAAATGTTGTCACCATTCTCATACCGCTGATAAAAGCACAGCGATTCGCTAAGGCGCAAACGCAGAAGAAACTCACGCACTTTTTTGTTGACCTCGATACCACTTGGTGATACGCTTTAGCTGAGACTCGATCAAAGGAGGATTATTATGTTTCACAATGAAGAGGGCAACGGAGCAACAGTGCTCATCTCTTTCCTGGTCGGCGGTATCGTAGGCGCCGGATTGGCGCTTCTGTTCGCCCCTTATTCCGGCAAGAAGATGAGAGGAAAGATCGTGGACATGGCTGACGATGTAAAGGACTATGCCACCGACTACTCCAAGAAGCTGAAACAGAAGATTTCCTGAAGGGACCGGTGACGGACGGAAAGGGAAACATATAGCCCACACAAATCTTATTTGGTCCTCACCTCCTCACCGTTCGGGCGAGAGTTGTATTTTGACGTAGGCGTTCTCACGGAGTTCTTTCAGGGTCTCCTTCAGTCTAGAATTGAGCTGTTTTTCCGTGAGATACTGCTCGATTTCATCCCTGACGTTGTCAAGCGTCTTGCCCGCAAATTTGCCCTGATTCTTTTTGTAAAATTCCTCGATGTCCGTCTCGCTCACCCTTATGAACGCCCGTACCTTCAGGTCGACGTACTCGTCGATCATCTCGTCCCTTGTCGGTGCTTCTATTCTGTATTTCTTCGCCTGCCTCCACAACAAGATCCTGTTTATCATCGTATGCAGGACCTCTTCCTCGGTAATATCCGGCGAAAGCTTTTTTGCGATCTCGAACTGTTCCCGCAATTCGCTTAGGGTAATGGCCTGGTCATCGACAAAGGCGACAACCCGGTCGAAAATCTCGGCCTCTGAAAGAGCAGTAAACAGTAAACAGTGAACAGTGAA
>JAJYLU010000286.1 GCA_021787505.1 Nitrospirota bacterium
CCTCTGCTATAATACCGCATGAATCCCTATTCCCGCATGATCCCGCGGCTCAACGGGACTGAAATTGATCGGCGTTTCGACTACTATGTTGACCTCGTCAGGAAAGGCGTTGCCGGTTTCATCATCTTCGGCGGAGAGCTTGAAACAGTTCGGGAAGGCATACGGAAGCTTCAGGCGGCTTCTCATCAGCCTCTCATAATCGCGTCAGACCTCGAACAGGGACTTGGTCAGCAGATAAAAGGAGGCGCCATCTTCCCGCCTGCCATGGCAATTGCTTCTGCGCTGACAAAAAGAAGCTCCAGGTTTCAAATTCAAAGTTCCAACTTGGAACTGCTAAGGGAAACATTCAAAGCCTTTGCCGTTGAGGCGAAGTATGCGGGGATCAATACGATATTTGCGCCGGTCCTCGATATCAACACAAATCCTGCGAATCCGATCATTGCTACGAGGGCGTTCGGTGAAGACCCTGAGACGGTCTCTTTTTTTGGGTGTGAGATGGTGAAAGTCTTGCAGGAAAACGGCATTATGGCTTGCGGGAAGCATTTTCCGGGTCACGGCGATACCGACATCGATTCTCACATAGGTCTTCCGGTGGTAAGAAAGGAAATCACCGCATTGGAAGAAGTCGAGCTTGTTCCATTCAGGAATGCCATACGCGAAGGCGTGAAGATGATTATGCCCGGACACCTGTGCGTCCCCGCTATCGACCCTTCGGGAGATCCCGCGACCATCTCCAAAAAAATCATCTCCTATCTCAGATTGAGAATGGGCTTTAAGGGGATAGTGGTTTCGGATGCCATGAACATGGGAGCTCTCGCAGGATACGACGAAGATGAGGCGTCCCTCTTGGCGGTGAAGGCCGGCGTGGACATTATCCTGCACCCCTCAGATCCTGACCGGACCGCTTCCTGTCTGCTTGAGAAAAAATTGGGCACCGGACCTCTTAAACGTTTCGTCTTGCCGAAAGAGGAAAAGAGTCCGCCTGACTTTACGGAGCATCAAAGACTTTCAGACAAACTTGCCCGGATGGCTGTCACTGTTGAGGGGGAAAGAAGGACGGAACTCTCAAAACCGTTCCTGCTTATCCTGAAAGAAGACAAGCAGGAAAAGGGGTCCTTCTTTATCCAGGCCATGAAGAAAAGCTTTCCTGATTTTGGGCATATGGCGATAGTTCAGGGAGATGAGATCCCCTGGTCTCAAATCCCGAAGGACTGCGATCTTCTTGTCGCAGTATTCTCGCAGATCAGGGCGTGGAAAGGCAGGACCGGCGCATGGCTGCCAAACGTCATAGGGGCCCTCGGGGAAAAGACAGGAACATTTATTTCCTTCGGAAACCCTTACGTCCTTCGGAACGTTTCAGGAGCACCGAGGATATTCGCTTACTGGGACGCCCGACCGGCTCAGAAAGCAGTCGCCGAAAAACTGATCCGCCCATAAGAAAAGGCCCCGGATAAACCGGGGCCTTTGTAAAATCAAATATCGGAAAAATACGCTCAATGCTGACCTGGAAAAAAAGTGTAGCTTATCCAGACGAGGATCCCCAGCAGGACAACACCGATGCCGATACTCCATCCGATAAGTTTCTTCTCCACGGGGAGAAGCGGTTCATATTCCATCTTCTTTAATTCTTCAGCTATCTTTGGTTGTTCCGGCATAAAATACCCTCCTTTATCCTGTTATCAATGGCGGCTTTACCCCGTGGAAGAATATCCACGAGATAACGAGCCCGATCCAGATGATAAACCCGAAGAGGCAGAGTATATAAACCGCTGCCAGCTTCCCTATGCCTTCTTCCCACAGCTTCTTGAAGTTCGAGACAACACCGATAGTGAAGAAGGTCATTGTGAAGAATATCCCCCTGAAGACATTGCCTTCACCCATTGCCGACTTCGTCTTTCCCATCAGATCGGGAAAGTTGAGGCCTATATACAATATCACCAGGAACGTTACCACGTAACCCAGAACAAACTTCGGGAACCTGTCCCAAATTTGTCCGGGCCTCACCTTTTCGCCGGGTTTGCACTCTATGACCGAGCACCATATTATGGCGAGCACGAATGCCCATACTCCGATAAAGATATCGATGAATACCTTTACCGTTGCGGCAGCTCCCATCATCCAGCCTTCCTTGTAATTCGTCCCTTCCATAGCCAATGCCTTTGCCCTGACAAGGGACTCTGTAATGGCGCCGCTTGCGACTGCGGCCCCGTCAGTCTTCACAGCAAGCCCCATCCATGCGCCCGCCACCATAGGTTCTTTCCACATGAAAGTTTCGGCAAGAAACGGAAGGATAAGAAGCTCCACAACAGCAAAGATGACGACAAGCGACGACACCATTATTGGGACAACAGGCCTCGCCCTTATGGCCCCGCCTGTGGCTATGGCCGCCGATACGCCGCAGATAGATATGCCCGAGGCGAGGGGAGCGGCCCACTCCCTGCTGAACTTGAAGTATTTTCGCGCGATGAAATAAACAAGGGCCCAGTAGATGAGATACGCCTCGACTATGGCACAGAGTCCCCTGAACATCACAGCCGTAGCAAGGCCGAGTTTTTCAGCAGCGACAACCCCGAGAAATCCGCCAAGTATAACGATGGCGGTCTTGATGTACAATTCCGGCCTCACCGCCTCTTTTATCGCCTCTGCAAAACCCGGCAGGAAGTTGCCCACAAAAAGACCGACAATCAGCGCAACTATGAACCCTGACTCCGCGGTCAGCTTCAACGACCAGCTTATTCCGAATTTCTTCATATCGCCGGGGGTGTTTACCGCTATGTTTGCCCAGCTGCCTATGATCCAACAGATATAACTGATCCAAAAGACCGCGGTAAAGCCGAGGATGAACCTGCCGATATTGGCTCTTAACGCGGCAGCGCCTGCCGTCATAACGACCAACAGGAATACATAAGTTGAAATCAGCGACCCGATGCCCCCCAGTCCTTCGTAAGCTTTTGAAACGGGTTTCAGTGCCTTGGCCAAGTCCGTCCAGACCCCCGCAGTTATCCCGAAGCCGAGGATATCCGCTCCGAGAAACACCCCAAGCGACAGAACAAATATGAAAAGACCGATCCATACGGACAGCCAGTCTTCGCTCATCCCTTTTTTGTCAGTCGCGCACGTCTCTACCGTCGCACACTTCCCTTCAGCTAACTTGTCTTCGTTTATTCTTTTTTCATCCGCCATTAAACTGCCTCCCTCCTTGAATTATTCAGCGTCTGTGTATAAAGTCCTTTTATCCGTCATGCCCGAAGTTCCCCGACTACGACCTTCGAGGCCAGGCTTGGTCGGGCATCCAAGTTTGTTCTTCCCGGACCCCAGCCTTCGCGGGAATGACGACGAAGAGAAAAATGTTTACTTATACGCAGACACTATTTAGTCGTTCCCACCGTATTTTCGTTTTCAGGACATGGCATCACCTCCCGGCTCCGCCTGACTCGCAGGACACACTTGAACTGCAATTGGATATGATAGCTTCATGCTTTCCGCCCCTCTCATCATGAGAAAACCTGAGCTACGAGCTAATTTTATAGAAGTGTGGAAGATAATTCAACAAAAATGTGTGCCGGATATGTTGCGGGACCTGTTGGAGACCGCATCCCGGAAAGGTCCCCGCCCCGGCGGGTCGCCCGGGTGACCGGACAAGCCGGAATGGCAGAAT
>JAJYLU010000287.1 GCA_021787505.1 Nitrospirota bacterium
AACGTGGCGCCCAAGCTGAAGTACGATACCCCTGCAATCCTCCAGTACGAAAAAGAATATGGTAAGAAGGAATGCGTCGAACCCAAGGCGTTCATGGCGGCCGAGCACATGCAGCTTCTGAACCAGTGGCGTGATGCGGTAGTCCGCACCGGCGACCGCATCTACGTGAATTCGCATGGCAAGAGTTTCCATATGAGCCTTCAGAACACCTGTCTGAACTGCCATTCGAACAAGAAAGAGTTCTGCGATAAGTGCCACAATTATCTCGGGGTGAACCCATACTGCTTCAGTTGCCATATCGTACCGAAGGAGAAACAGTCATGAGTGTAAATAGAAGACAATTTTTAAGGTTAGCGGGAGTTTCGACCGTGCTCGGAATCGGCGGGGCCTCGGTCCTCAGCGCGTTGACCGGAAAGGGCTTAGAGGCGGCATCCCAGGCATCACAGTTTACCACCGACCCCAAGGCCATTACGGGCAAGAGGTGGGGATTCGCGATCGACGTGAGGAGGCTGAAGACTGACGAAGAATATCAAAAGTGCATCAAGGCCTGTAACGATATCCACAATATCCCGGAGTTCGGTAATCCGAAGGACGAGGTGAAGTGGATCTGGAAGGACACGTACGAGCATACGTTTCCTACTGTGACGGAAGACCAGATCATGAACAAGGAACTGAAGGAGAAGCCGTTTATTCTTCTCTGCAATCATTGTGCACAGCCGGCATGTGTGCGGGTTTGCCCTACCAAAGCGACTTACAAGAGGAAGGACGGCATCGTGATGCAGGACATGCACCGCTGCATCGGCTGCAGGTTCTGCATGGCGGCATGTCCTTTCGGGGCGCGCAGCTTCAACTACCGGGACCCGAGGGGCAAGGATGCCAACGGAATGCCTTTCATCAAAAAAGAGAACAAGGAGTTCCCTACGCGCATGATCGGTGTGGTCGAGAAATGCACGCTATGTTATGAACGGCTTGCGGTGGGACTTCTGCCCGCGTGCGCCGAGGCATCGAACGGGGCGATAGTGTTCGGCGACCTCGAAGATCCCAACTCCGAGGTGAGGAAGGTCATCGATGCAAATTATACTATCAGGCGGAAACCCGAACTCGGGACTCAGCCCAGTATTTACTATGTGATAGGAGGTAGGGAATAATGCTCGAGAAAGCGCTTATCGGAAGTAAACGCTATTGGCTGTGGATAGGGGCGCTGCTCGTCGTAATCGGGATCGCCTTTATCCAGTACCTGCATCAGTTCAGCTACGGTCTGGGAATCACCGGTTTGAGCCGCGATGTTTCGTGGGGGCTTTATATCGGCCAGTTCACCTTCTTGGTCGGTGTTGCGGCCTCGGCTGTCATGCTCGTCATTCCTTACTATCTCCACGACTTCAAGAAGTTCGGGAAGATCGTGATCCTGGGAGAGTTCCTCGCGGTCTCTGCCGTGACGATGTGCGTCCTTTTCATCTTTGTTGATATGGGGCAGCCCATGAGGATCATGAATGTTGTGCTCCATCCGACGCCGAACTCTATCATGTTTTGGGACTTCATTGTGCTTACAGGGTACCTGGTTCTCAATATCGTCATCGGGTGGACGACGCTTGGTGCGGACCGTAAAGGCGTGCACCCCCCGCAGTGGGTGAAGCCCCTTATCTACCTATCGGTCCCGTGGGCGGTCAGTATCCATACTGTTACGGCCTTCCTGTATGCGGGTATACCGGGGAGGCATTTCTGGTTGACGGCCATTATGGCGGCCCGATTTCTCGCGTCTGCATTTGCCGGCGGACCGGCACTCCTGATTATCCTTTCACTTCTGGTGAGGAGACTTACGAAATTCGACCCGGGGGCTGAGCCGATTCAGGCGCTCGGCAAGATCGTGACTTATGCCATGTTCGCCAACGTATTTTTCCTCGGGCTCGAGTTCTTCACGGCATTTTACAGCAATATCCCGGGGCACATGGCCCCGATCGAGTACCTCTATACCGGGTTTGAAGGCCACGGCAAACTCGTTTCGATCATGTGGACGTCGAGCATTCTGGCCGTGCTGTCACTGACTCTTCTCGTCTTTCCCGCCCTTAGGAGAAACGAAAACATCCTCGCAGTAGCCTGCGTATCGATGTTCGTCTCCCTCTGGATCGACAAAGGGTTCGGCTTGATAGTCGGCGGTTTCGTCCCAAATATGTTCGAAGGCGTCACCGAGTATTGGCCGACGGCGCCCGAGACGATGATTACAATAGGCGTCTGGGCAATCGGTTTTCTAGTCCTGACGGTATTATACAAAGTTGCGGTAGCGGTGAGAGAGGAAGGCGGATATCACGATTAAGTGCTGGATTTTATAAAGAGATTTATTTATAATTAAGAAAACCATACTTCTGGTTAATGACGATAAGGAGGATTGAATAATGTATCTGGTTTCCGTAGACGCATCAAAATGCGAAGCGTGTGAAGAGTGCGTGAATAACTGTCCGGTCAGCGTTTTTGTGATGAAAGACGGCAAGGCATTTGCCGAGCAGGCTGATCTTTGCGAGGGTTGCCAGACCTGCACGAGCGTATGCTCGTCCGGTGCGGTTACCCTTACCGAGATGTAAAAGATTTTTTCAATTTTTTTAGGGGCTGTGGATTTTTCCATCGCCCCTTTTTTTGTGCGCCCGGCACCCCGCTTCTCCCGGACCGATCAACACCTGAAAAGACAGGGTGAGACGCGGGAATGGATTATTTTCCCCAGTCCGACCTTCTCCTGGAGCGGTGATGGATGTATTTCTCGGCCGAAAGCGCCGCTACGCAGCCGCCCGCCACGGCGGTGACAACCTGCCTGACTTCCGTGCAGGTGACGTCCCCCGCGGCAAAGACCCCCGGCAAAGGTGTCTCCATCATCCTGTTTATGTCGATGCATTCGTCTTCGGTAAGCTCAATGGAGCCGTATAAATAATCGACTATCGGTCTGCTGCCGTGGATGTATACGAAGACGCCGTGAAGGGGGATTTCGCCCTCCTTCTTATCAGGACCGCTCACTCTGATTTTTTCGACTGCCTCGTTCCCTTCTATCGCTACGACGGTGTTTTCCGATAACACCTTCAGATTGGGAGATTCAAGCGCCGGATGGCTCTCGACCTTCAACTTGGTGGTCGGCGATATCAGATACACCATTTCGGCGAACCTCGTGAGAAAGCCGGCCTCTTTTACCGCCTCTTCGGAGTTGCCTATTACACAGACGGTCTTGCCTTTGAAAAATGCCGCATCGCAAACAGCGCAATAACTGACGCCCCTGCCGAGGAATTCGGCTTCGCCTTTAATCGTCGGTTTTCTTCCCATCGAACCGGTCGCCACGATGACGGTTTTCCCCTGATAGCTCTTGTCCATCGCGTAGACCTCCTTTATCTCGGCATCGAGCTTTACCCCGACGACCTGGGCCTCCACGTACTCCGCACCGAATCCGACAGCCTGCCTGCGAAATAAGTCGAGGAGTTCCTTGCCCGAAATAGGACCCATCACGCCGGGATAATTTTCTATGTGGCTCGTGTAGGCAAGGGCACCGGCCGTGGCAGACTTATCGAGCACGACGGTCCTGAGTTTGGCCCTTGACGCATACTGCGCTGCCGCGAGGCCGCCGGGGCCTCCGCCAA
>JAJYLU010000288.1 GCA_021787505.1 Nitrospirota bacterium
AATAGGGCATCCTCGCGGCAAGGCTTATTGCGTGCCTGAAATCTCCGATCTTCTGGAACCGCGCCGCCACCGCGACCAGCGTCGCAGGAGAATCGATCCGCTTCGTGATCCACTGCAGTTCTCCGCCCGCCTCCTTTGTCATGCCCAGAGACAAAAGTGCGTCAACTCTCTCAAATTTTTTGTCTGACGCCGGCGCCGCTTCCGCCGTTTCTGCGGAAACAGGCCCGCCTGCCCGCACTTTCCCGCGTGCGGCCGAGAGCGCAACGTAGAAGTTATTGTTGTACTGCAGCAGCACCTGATAGAGGTCCTTCGCGTCTTCGCCGAGGGCCTCTTTACTCCGCGCCTGCCAATAAAGATACTTTGGATCTTCGTACTGCGCATAAAGTTTCGAAAATACCTCTCCGGACTCCTTGTATTGGCCGGCGATGAATCGGGTCCACCCCATCCCCCACATCGCATCTTCTTGCTCCAGCGGATACTTGCTGATGATTTCGTCGTAGATCTTCAGTGCCCCCTCGGCGTCACCGTCACGCCTTTTATCGGAAGCCTGGGACAGCAAGAGGTTTGCAACCCGCGGGTCATGTTTATCAACGAGGGCCTTTAGCGCGGACTCGAAACCTTCCCGGTCTCCTGCACGGTACAGGGAACGGGCCCTCGAATACGTGTCGTTAATCTCCTGGTAGATCGCGGCCGCCTCCCGGTATTCCTTCTGTCTGAACACCGCAAGCCCGAGATTCCTCAGTACCTCGTCCCTGTTTTTTTCAACGCCCATCGCAAGCGCCTTTCTCAGTTCGAGCTCGGCCTTCCCGAACTGATATTGCTTCATGAGGTTCGAGGCCCGGTCGACAAGGTCCCCGGCACTCAGCTCCGCGGGGTCCAACTCGCTGTAAGCAGAACCGGACAGGGGGCCTGCTTTCACGTATATCCCCCGAAAAACCTCTTTCGCCCGCTTTTCATTCCCTGAACGCTTAAGGTAAAGGCCGTACATGAAATGCATTTGTTCATCGCCGGGATAATCCTTTACATAGGCATCGAATATCTTGGAAAGGTCCTCTCCGGTGTTCTCCCCAGCCTCCCTGATCTCTGTCGCACGAGCCCTCCTGATCAACGGCGATTCCGGATACTTTTTTAAAAGCGTGCGGACGGCGTCGAGCGATTTCGAGTGGTCGCCTATATTATGGTAGGCCTCGGCGAGATACAGAAGCGCATAGTCCCCGAGGAGAGGGAATTCCTGCACCGCCTGCGGCAGCTTCTTTACCGCCTCTTCGTAACGACCGGCATCGAGGGCGCTTTTGCCCTTTTTGAGATACTCTTTCCCGTCCTCCGCCCGGACGACGGCAGGCAGGAAACATACCGCCATCAAAACTACAATAAACGCGCAGAGGGTCCTGTTTTCCACATTGTACGATCTGATTGGCGCATGTGAGGGGATTACATCTTCTGGAAGACGAATGTTTCTTGCAGCTTCGATAGCCATACTTCTTGTGTTACCTCTCTTCTATGATAGACGAAACCGATAATTTCGGCAATCGCAATCGGCAACCCAGGGTGATGCCGGCGCGCCCTCCGGACGGCGCCCGGAAATAGCATATTTGGACGACGCTGTGGTATATTTTTCCTATGATACGGGACCTCAGGCTCCACGGCAGTATCGGAAGCGTGGATTTTTTCGCTTTTACCGCGGGGGCGAGCACCTATAACTCGTATTTCTACGAAGAGGAGCCCTCCCGCATACGATTCTTCTCTCGCGGCAACGAGTTCGCCATTTCCGAAGACAGCATCACCTACAAGGGGACGGGGGGAAGCTTCTGCCAGTATATGTTCGGCGTCGAAAAGCCCGTCAAGGACATGGAAAAAAGTGACATCATGAACCGCCTGATCATGTTCGGGGCCTTCCTCGACGACCAGGAAAAGGTCGTGTTTACCAATAACACCGAGGGCGTGGAGACGTTCGAGAGACTTTTCCTGCAGGGCCATGCGGTCGCAAATTACTATTTTCTCGTCTCCTCGGAATTTGAAGGCGACTACAGAAGGCGGCAGAAACAGATACTCAGGTCCGTGGGAAAATTTCTCAAGAGGACCGACCTGCTGGCCGATGAACGCGACACCGAACTCCTGAGCCGCTTCTGTGCGGAAATGAAGGAAAGGAAGTCGATCATTTTCATCTTCAAGCTCATCAACAGGGCGAACCAGGAGTACTACAGCACTTATAAAGGCTTGTATGCAAGAAACCGCGAACTCGCTTCAGCGGATGAACTCCTGCTCGAAGAAATCGTCATAGATAACCGTATCGACCGCTATCAGCAGGAGAGGATGAAGATCGATGTCATGTACAACCATCCCGAAAACAAGGTGGTGGTCGATGAATACCGGGACGTGCTCGTCAGGAGTATGGCGCGCGATACGCTCCAGGCTTCCGAGTACGCACGGCTGAACAGGCTCCGGACGCTGAGCATCAGAAACAATATCCCCGTCGTTCTCTTCGATACGCTCGATGAACTTCTCCTCAAAGGGAAAAAGATCCAGGAGACCGAGGAGCGGGACTTCGCGAAAGAGGCCCGGTCTATCCTCGAGAACCTCTTTTTCAAAGACCCTTCATTGAAGCAGCATATCATCAAAGAGGACATCGTCCGCCTGATTAGGGCAAAACATGCCGCCTATTCTCAGAACGACAGGGGATTTGAGCAGGTGCTGCTCGATATCGGCAAGGCCTGTGACGAGCTCGCGCGGGAGACCGACGACTTCCGGGTTTTCGAGGAATTCAGTTCGATTATCACCTATTTCGACCGGTACGACAATGTCCAGGCACTCCTTAGTCAGCTCGCCTTCATGAAGAAGATAGACCTCAGGGACGAGTCGCTGAGAAGCCTGATCGGCAACAAAAAGGCCTTCGACGCACTCGACCACGACCTTTTCAAGACGATCTTCATACAAGAGCTCCTCACGAACAAATACATCACCGCTTACGGGAAAAAGAAGATAAAACTCCTCCTCAAGGGCATAGAGAACATCCAGCAGGGGGAGGCATCTCTGAAAGAGGTGATGGCAGAACTGCAGAACGTTACCGAAGAGGAAAGGCTGTACCATGAGACCCACGCCGCCTTAAAAGAGAGGATGAGGAGCTTCTTCCCGGGGCTCGAACTGAGGGAGGTGAGGGAAAAGATAAGGTCCGATATCACCACCGAACTGGCGGGAAAGGGTATTGCCGCCAAGGTCCCGGCAAAACTCTTCGAAAAGGTGTTTCTCGACCTCAGAAAGGAATCGGTGTATCTCAACCAGATATTCCCTACGGTCATCCATACGATGGATTCGTCGCTCAGGGAAGATTTTCTCGAAAACAGCGGCCTCGACAGGTTCTATATCGAATCGCTCGAAAAGGAGTATTTCGAGGAAAAGGACCTTGAGCTGGCCCTCCTCGAATTACTCAGGGAAGGGAAGGACGTGTTGAGTACTGGAGGCGGCGAGCGGATTTGAACCGCTGCATAAAGGTTTTGCAGACCTCTCCCTTAGCCACTTGGGTACGCCGCCCTTTAAGATCTAATCCGTGAAAAGTGAATCGTGAAAGGTAAATTGGTTTTATTCTTTGAAACAGGTCTTCTACTATTCA
>JAJYLU010000289.1 GCA_021787505.1 Nitrospirota bacterium
GACCTCGGCCTGGAGTATACCGCGATCGTGCAATATACGCAGCATCAGGGCACGCTGAAAGGAGCCATGTACCAGAGCATCCAGAAAGAGCTGATCATTCACGCCCAGGAAGAACTCGCCCATGCCACAATCCTGGCCGCCCAGATTGATTATCTCGGCGGGATCCCAACTGTCGTTATGCCGCCTGCAAAGACTTCGAAAGAGAGCGTCAGGATGCTGGAGCAGGACCTGGAAGGAGAAAACGACGCGATTGCAAGATATAGCGCAAGGATCAGACAGGCGGAGGACCTTGATCTGTATCATCTTGCACAACAGCTGAGGACCATCCTCGCCATGGAGCAGGAGCATGCGATGGACCTCGAACAGGCGTTAGGTAAGTAGCTGAAAATGAGTTTCATATAATTATGCCGCCGGCCGAAGTCAAGAAACGTCTGCGGGTTGTTCTTGTCATTGTCGTTGCGATTGCGGCGATCGTTTTTATTGTGCTGCGGTCGCTCCATGAGAAGACCCCCGATAACCTCCTCGTCCTGCACGGAAATGTCGATATCCGCCAGGTGGACCTTGCCTTTAACGCCAGCGAACGGGTCGAAAGTCTGCGGGTGGAAGAGGGCGACAGGATAAAGACCGGCCAACTCCTTGCGACCCTTGAAAAAGAGAGGCTTCAGCACCAGGTGCAGCAGGCCGGGGCGCAGGTCAAGGCACAGGAGGATGTCGTTGCTGCGCTTGTGGCCGGCACAAGGCCCGAAGATATCCGAAAGGCCCGCGCCGAAGCTGTTGCCGCAAAGGCTGAGGCCGACAATGCGGAACTTACGAACCGCCGTCTGCAAAATCTGGCCAAAAAAGAAGTCGTCTCGAAACAGGATGCCGATAATGCGAAAGCTGCAGCAGATTCTTCCCGGGCGCGCCTCCAGGCGGCAAAAGAGGCACTGGACCTTGCTGTCGCCGGGCCGCGCAAGGAAGATATCGCGGCGGCAAAGGCCACACTGAACGCGCTCAGGGAGGCCCTGGCCGTTGCAAACAAGAATCTTTCTTATGCGGAGCTCTATGCGCCTTCGGACGGCGTGATCCAGAGCAGGATACTCGAAAAGGGAGACATGGCATCACCTCAAAAACCGGTATTCACCCTTGCGCTTACCGACCCGGTATGGGTGCGGGCGTATGTCTCGGAAACAGACCTCGGCAAGATCAGCATCGGGACGAAGGCGGAGGTGACTACCGACAGTTTCCCCGGGAAAAAATATCCTGCGTGGATAGGCTTCATCTCTCCGACCGCCCAGTTCACGCCGAAATCGGTCGAAACCCGGGAGGTCCGCACGAGTCTCGTCTATCAGGTGCGGGTCTTCGTCAATAACCCGGAGAATGAACTGCGTCTCGGCATGCCCGCAACAGTGGCGATCTCTCTCGGTCAGGAGAAACAGGAGCGGGCGGGACAGCAGAAGAGACCTTGACCCTGCGGGATGTCCATGCGATGACGGAACCTGGGGATATCGCTTTAGCGGCCGACGGCATAACCAAGAAATTCGTTTCCGGATCACGTGAGGTGCTTGCGCTCCAGGGAGTGAGCATGCAGGTGCGGGGAGGCCTCGTGACCGGACTGATCGGTCCTGACGGCGCCGGGAAGACAACGCTGATGCGGATGGCTGCCGGCCTGCTTACTCCGGACGAAGGGAAGATATCGGTCCTCGGCATCGACGCCACCCGCAATTCGCTCGAAGTCCAGTCTTCGATCGGCTACATGCCCCAGAGGTTCGGCCTCTACGAAGACCTCTCGGTACAGGAGAACCTGGATCTCTATGCCGATCTCAAAGGGGTGTCCCTGAACGACAGACCCGGCCGTTACCGGGAGCTGATGACCATGACCGGACTCGGTCCTTTCACCTCCCGTCTCGCCGGACGTCTGTCAGGCGGGATGAAACAGAAGCTGGGGCTCGCCTGTACCCTTGTGAACCCTCCGCGCCTCCTCATCCTTGACGAGCCGACCGTCGGCGTCGACCCTGTATCGCGGCGGGAGTTGTGGTCTATCGTCTATCGTCTCGTCAAGGATGAAGGGATGAGCGTCCTGCTGAGTACCGCTTATCTCGATGAGGCCGAGAGGTGCGACGATCTGGTCGTGCTCCATGAGGGAAAGATACTCGGTTCCGGTCCCCCTAAATCGTTCAGCGGTCCGATGGAGGGCAGGACATACCGGGTCAGAGTTCCTTCACTGAAAAACCGCACCCTGCAGGAGAGGCTTGCTGGACAGCCCGGGGTCGTGGATGTGCTTGTCCAGGGAGAAGCAGTCAGGCTTGTAATGAAAGATGCAGGACCGCAGGAAGCCACAAAGCTGATGAGCGGGATGGAGGGGGCACTGATAGAGCCGGTTGCCCCCCGCTTCGAGGACAGCTTTATCGCATTGCTGAGGGAGGACCGGCCGCCTGCGGTCCAATCGGCGGCCGATACGGGGAAAGTGGCGTCCGCAGCGGTCGGGGAAAAGGGAGAAACGATCATCGAAGTCAAGGACCTTCAACGCCGCTTCGGCGACTTCTATGCGGTAAAGGGAGTGACCTTCGGCGTACGAAGAGGTGAAGTCTTCGGGCTTCTCGGGGCAAACGGTGCGGGCAAGTCGACCACTTTCAGGATGCTCTGCGGGCTCCTTCCGCCAAGCGGTGGGAAACTGAGCGTCGCCGGGGTGGACCTGAGGCGCGCGGCTGCTTCGGCGCGTGCCCGGATCGGCTACATGTCCCAAAAATTTTCGCTCTACGGCAACCTCAGTGTAAGACAGAACCTCGACTTCTTCAGCAGCGCCTACGGTCTTTCAGGAATACGGCGCACCGAGATGATCGAATGGGCGCTCCGGCAATTCGAGCTCGCCCCTGTGGCCGGCTCGACGAGCGCGGACCTGCCCCTCGGATTCAAGCAGCGCCTTGCGATGGCCTGCGCGTTGATGCATGCGCCCGACATCATCTTCCTTGACGAGCCGACTTCAGGCGTCGATCCGCTGGCGCGACGGGAATTCTGGCGCCGTATCGATTCCCTGGCGGAACATGGCGTCACCGTCCTTGTCACGACTCACTTCATGGAAGAGGCCGAATACTGCGACCGAATGGCGATCATGGCGGCGGGGGAGATCCTCGCCATCGGCAGCCCTTCAGAGATCAAGTCGCTGGCCCGCACCACGGAACTGCCGGAACCGACTCTCGAAGACGCCTTTATCGCCCTGATCACGGGAAAAACAGAAGGGGCTGCGGCATGACCACGCTGAAGGGCCCGGAGGGAAGCCACGCGAGGGCGGCCGGAGGGACCGGCATGCGTCTGCGCGGACTGATCCGGAAGGAGTTCCTTCAGGTGCTTAGAGACCCGAGCAGCATCGCGATCGCTTTTCTCATGCCCATGCTGCTGCTCCTGCTCTTCGGCTACGGAGTGTCACTCGATGCGGAGAATGTACCCGTCGCCCTTGTGGCCGAACAGCCGAATGCCGACACAGAATCGTTAGCCGGCGCCTTCAGACAATCGCGCTATTTATCGCCCGTGGTCATGCCTGGGATGCGTGAGGCGGTCGCGGCAATGGACAGCCGCAGGGTGGACGCGATCATCCATATGAAGCAGGATTTTTCGAGAC
>JAJYLU010000290.1 GCA_021787505.1 Nitrospirota bacterium
AAAGGGCACGACCCAGATCACCATCGACGGTGAACTGAGGACCCGAGGCTGGTACACAAAGAATATCGATGCTACCGGCTTGCCTGCCGAAAGCAGCTCCCACGCATGGTATGACGAGAGGATAAGGCTTGCTGTAGACGCAAAAGTTACTCCGAACGTCGAAGGTTATGTCCAGCTCGAATCAGGGGCAGGTCCCCAGAGCGACGCCTATGTATGGGGCACCCCCGGGTTTAACTCGTTTCCGGGTGCTACTCCCCAATTCCTCCAGGCATGGATGATGTATTCGGGCCAGGGCCTTTTCGGGTTCCCCTCGGGACTTAAGATCGGCCATATGCCTCTTTATCTCGGCCAGAAGCAGTTCTTCGATCACTCCAAGTTCGGCGATGACGCGATCGTGTTCTTCATGGTTCCGACCAAGGAACTCGAAATCGACCTGCTCACAATCAAGTTCCTCGAAGGCAATAAGCTTGTCAATGGGGACGACCTCGACGGCTATGTCGGTATCCTCACCTACAAGTGGGACCCGAAGAACACCGTCGGCCTCAACTACACCTATCTCAATCAGTCTTCATCAGGCATGAAGGAGTCTAACCTCGAAGTCGTTGCCGACGGCGACGTTAGCGGCCTGACCTACAAGGCGTCACTCGACGTTCAGTTCGGCGACAAGGCAGAGGGGACAAAGGCGAAAGGTTACGGCCTCGGGCTGGGTCTCGGTTACAGGTTTGACCCCGTCAACCTGAGAGCCAGCTTTGCATATGGCAGCGGCGACAGCGACGGAACGGGCGAAAAGTCTTTCGACACCTTCCTCGGCTCTGACCAGTACTATACGCTCGTCTATGATTACAACGTAGTAACAACGGCCGGCGCACTTCATACCGGTATCAGCAACACCACTTACTACAACCTCGGCGTGGATTTTATGGCAACGAAGGACCTGACGGCATCTCTCGACGGATACCTCCTCAGGGCCTCCAAGAACTTCACGGGCGGCGACAAGGATGCCGGCTGGGAAGTTGACGGCAAGGTGAAGTACAACGTAGCGAAGAACCTTACCTATCAGGTAGACGCCGGCTACTTCAAGGCTGGTGACTTCTATGGTCCGGATAATAAGGGCGTTACGGTCCTCAGGCATATGATCACACTCAGCTTCTAAGTTTTAAGACTTAGGACTGAAACAATAAAGGCGGGTCTCGCGACCCGCCTTTTTTTTGCCGGATTTTTGAATTTTATTTTTTGGGTAGGTTATAGTAAAAACGATGGATTATCGGAAAATGATCGAAAGGTTCAGAGATAAGCGTATCCTGGTGATCGGCGACCTCATTCTCGATCATTACATATGGGGGAAGGTGAGCAGGATATCCCCGGAGGCGCCGGTGCCGGTCGTCGAGGTGACGAGGGAGAGCTTTATGCTGGGCGGCGCGGCGAACGTAGCGCATAATATCGCGGCGATGGGGGGAAGGGCGGCGGTAATAGGCATTACCGGCAAGGACATTTCAGGGACCACTCTCATCGAAATGCTCGGCCGCAGGGGCATAGACTGTGACGGTATCTTCATCGAAAACAGGCCTACCACGGTCAAGACACGGGTGATTGCCCATAATCAGCAGGTGGTGAGATTCGACCGGGAAGACAGCAAGTATGTCGGCGGAAAGATATTGAAAGGCGTCGTGGAATATATCGACTCCGTGCGCAGCAGGTTTGACGCCGTCATCATATCGGATTATCGGAAAGGCATGGTGTCGCGGGAGTTGATCAAGTGTACTTTAGGAAAGAGTTCGAGGAAGCCCGGAGCCGCTCATGCCAGGGCATTTGTCGCGGTCGACCCGAAGGTCGGCCATTTTGATCTTTACAAGGGGGTATCGCTGATCACTCCGAATATCATGGAGGCGTCACATGGCGCCAATATAGATATCAGGGATGAAAAAACGCTTCTTCAGGCGGGAAGGGCCCTGATGCGGTGTCTCGGCTGCGCGGCGGTGTTAATCACGAGGGGCGAGCAGGGGATGAGCCTCTTTGAAAGGCATGGTGTCGCTCATATTCCGACGGTGGCAAGAAAGGTCTATGACGTGACTGGAGCGGGCGATACGGTCATCTCGGCGTTTACGCTTGCCTATGCTTCTGGGGCTACGATGGAAGAAGCGGCGGTCATCGCAAACCATGCCGCCGGCGTTGTCGTGGGCGAGGTGGGCACGGCAGTGGCGTCGCCGGAACAGATAATGGAGTCCTTTAAAGCGTGAGGACTAAGGCGATCGCATTATACTCCGGCGGTCTGGACAGCACTCTCGCGATCATAGCGGTTTTGCGCCAGGGGGTGGAAGTGACTGCGGTCACTTTTTTGAACCATTTCGGCTGCGATATCTCCGACAGGTCGTCGTGTTCCAGGAACCCCTTTTCGGCGGCCGAAAAGTTCGGCTTCGAGGTGAAACTCAACCATCTGTCTGAGAAGTTTATCGATATCGTCAAGAACCCTAAATTCGGACATGGCAAGAACATGAACCCCTGTATGGACTGCCGGATACTCATGCTGAGGGAGGCGAAGGCATTCATGGAGATGACCGGCGCCGCGTTCATCATCACGGGGGAGGTGCTCGGCCAGAGGCCGATGAGCCAGCGGAGAGACGCCTTGAATATCATCGACAGGGAAGCCGGTTTGAGGGGGCTCGTCCTGAGGCCTCTGAGTGCCAAGCTTCTGAAGCCGACTTTAGCTGAAGAAGGCGGTCTTATAAACAGAGAGCTCTTATACGATTTCGGCGGCAGGTCGAGAAAGCCTCAGATGGCGCTTGCGAAAGAATTTGGGCTGACGGAATATCCTGCACCCGCGGGGGGATGCCTTTTGACGGAACCCAATTATTCATATCGTCTGAAGGAGCTCTTCGATCATGACCCTAACCCTTCTCTTCTTGATCTCCGGTTGCTGAGGATCGGAAGGCACTTCAGGTTGTCGCCTGAATGCAAGGCGGTTGTCGGCAGGGACATGTCGGAGAACGAGGCCCTGAGCAAGCTGGCAGATGAGAAGGGAATCATACTGAGGGTGATAGGACATGGTAGCCCGCTTACTCTCGTGATAGGTAAGACAGGGGGAGATGATATAATGACCGCTTCATCTCTCTGTGCGCGGTATTCGGACGCAAAGAAACTGGCCGAAGCAGAGGTGAAGGTTGTCGCGGGGGAAGAGGTGACGCGGCTGAAGGTTGCTCCTGCAACGGATTTCATCGTCGGTGCCCTGAAGATAGAAAAAAGGTCGGGCGACGGACTTCTCCGGCGGACAGAGACCTTTGAGCGGGCGGGATAAGGCCATGCATACCGACGAGTATGAGATATCGCTTGCGAGGGAGCTGAACGTCTGCGAGAAAAAAATCGCAGAAATCAAAAAGACTCTCCTGCATCTGGAACAGAAATACAATATCAAGGCTGAAGTCCTTGCAGAAAAATTTCCCTACGGCAAAATATCAGAACAAGATGCTGGTCTGATTGCCTGGGTGAAAGAATCTGAGGCGCTTAAGAAATGGGAAGCCCTGAGGGACCAATATGCCGAGTTGCTCAGGAAGATGAAGGTCTGAGTGGATCTGCTGCGATTCTCCTAG
>JAJYLU010000291.1 GCA_021787505.1 Nitrospirota bacterium
TATCAGGGAAAAAATATTTCTTCCCTTCTTTACGACGAAGGAAAGGGGTACGGGGCTCGGTCTTTCGATAGTGCATAAGATAGTCGTTTCTCATGGCGGGACGGTGGGGGTCGAAACAGGGGGAAAGGGATCGACATTTACGATACGGCTGCCGAAAGACGTGATCCTGGAGCGTTAGTCCGCAAACGCGAAGCGGGCAGGATGATTCTTTTATTTGCCTGTGCGGGAAACGCCTGAATAACCCTGACTACGAAAAGAGTTTAAAGAGAAGAAAGGTGAGGGTGGAGCCCATCAGGCCTCCTGCAACCACCTCCCAGACGCTGTGGACCTTTGCGGCGACTCTGCTGTGTGCGATCAGGGCCGCTAGTATAAAGCAGAGAAGAGACGCAAGAAAGTTCCCGGTGGTGAAGGTGACGCATACCCAGGCCGAGAAGGCGAGGGCCGAATGGCCGCTCGGCATCCCCCCGCTGAGCGGATGTCCCTTGCCGAAATATGATTTGGCGATGATCACGAATATCAGGACGATGATGAAGGATATCAGGGAAATATCCTCCTTCGTGTGCCGCGCAATGTGAAAGCCGCCGGAAAAAATGCTCTTTACGTACGGAAAGAGGATAATGTAGCCGAGCACGGCAGCGCCGAAGGCGGTGATGAAGACAGCCCCCGCCGCGATATCTTTTGCGATTCGCGCCTTTTCGGCGTATTCCGGGGAGAGCAGATCGACGACCGCCTCGACGGCGCTGTTGAGCATCTCGGTGGCGAGTACGATAATGACCGCCAGGGAGAGGAGGATGAACTCCATGCGGGTAACGCCGACAATATAGCTCGCCACGAGTACCGCCGCGGCGGAAAAAAAATGATACCTGAGGTGGCGCTGGGTCCTGGCGCCGTGGAGAATCCCCTCGATTGCGAAGTTCGCGCTTTTAAGCCATTGCCTGAAGGGCTTCAAGCAGCTGTTTCTCCTTATCCTGCATCTTTCTTTTCCGGTAGGCGTTTATCTCATGGTCGTATCCTGCAAGATGAAGAAGGCCGTGGACCAGGAGCCGCAGAAGCTCCTCACGGAAGGTGACGCCATATTCCCCGGCCTGCGCGGATGCCTTCGGAACGCATATGACGATGTCCCCGAGCGGCAGGGGGCAAGGAGATGATGAAGTTTGCCGCCTGGGCGGGGCGCTGTCCGACAGGGGAAAGGAGAGCACATCGGTTGTGCGGTCGATAGCGCGATAGCGCGCATTCAGCCGCCTCATCCTGTCATTGCCGACGAACGCTACGCTGAGCTCAGCGTGCGAAAGATCGAGCAAGCGGAGCGCCCTGGCGAGATCCCTTCGTATCCTCGGCAAGTTTAGCCTTTTCGCCCTTTGCAGGTTCTTTGTGTGTATCACCATCGCCGAAATCAAAGCCGGGGTAATCGATCCTCCTGTGGAAAATGCCGGTAAGAATATATGTGAACCTCTTCTTAATCTCCGAGATGTCCTTGAGCGTGAGCTCGCACTCGTCGAGCTGGCCGTCTAGGAAGATGTGATTGATGATCTTGTCGACCAGGGCCGATATCCGCGCGGGGGTCGGGTCAGTAAGCACCCTGGATGAGGCCTCCACGGCGTCGGCCATCATGACGAGTGCCGCGACGCGCGTCTGGGGCTTGGGTCCGGGATATTTGTAATCTTCCATATTGGACAGCCGTTCCTGGTCGAGCTCCTTTGCCTTCTGATAAAAGTAGGTGATGAGTGCGGACCCGTGGTGTTGCTTTATAATGTCGATGATCACCTGGGGAACCTTATACTGTTTCGCCAGTTCGACACCCTCCTTGACGTGGTTGGCGATGATCATGCTGCTCATATGGGGAGTGAGCTTATCGTGTTTGCTCGGCGCCCCCCCCTGATTTTCGACAAAATATTCGGGCATCTTTATCTTCCCGATGTCGTGATAATAGGAACTGACCCTGCCCAGGAGGGGATTGACGCCGACTGCCTCCGCCGCCGCCTCAACGAGGTTCCCTACGATCACACTGTGATGGTACGTCCCGGGCGCCGTGATCATCAGGTTCTTCATGACGGGCTGGTTAAGGTCGAGTAGTTCGAGAAGGCTGATATCGGTGGTGATTTTGAAGGTATATTCGAGGAAAGGCAGGAGCACTGACACGAGCGAAGAGACCGAGATGCCGGCGAAAACTGCGAAGACCACGGACGAAAAGACTTTGATGACCTCAAGTTCGCCTCTGGTGGTCAAAATGATTAACGCGATTAGCACATTCGTCCCTGCTACGTAAAAACCGCCCCTGAGAAGGGCGGACCTCTTTTTGCAACGTATGACGCTGAAGGCAGCGGTGAGACTGCCGACAAACGTATAAACGGGATAGAGGGGATCGTTCAACCAGTAGCCCGTCAGCAGGCTTATCGCGAAAGAAAAGGTGATTGCAGTATGGAAATCGAAGAGCAGGGTGACAAGCATGGCGCCTGCAGCGATTGGAATGCCGTATATTGCGGTATCCGGCGCAATGGACCCTATGCCCCTCGAGAGGTTCTGGAGGAGATAGTCGAACATCCTTCCTATGACAAGTGTGCTGACGATCATGAGTCCCAGTAGGAGGAGCATGTGATAGTTGTTGATGTATGCGGGCTTGTACCGCATGATGTCTCGATAAAGAATGAAGAGAAGGACCGCGGCGATAAGGGTCCCGCCGATGAACCGCGCTACGCTCAGGTTGGTCATGAGCGCCGCCGAAACGGCAAGCGCCAGCAGAAAGAGGAACGGCGGCTTCTTTATGTCAGCCGGCACGGGGAGAGAAAAAGGGATTCCTTTCTTATCCTTCTGGGTTCCGTTTTTCATGTTTTTCGTATGCCTTTATTATTTCCTGTACCAGCTTATGCCTGACCACGTCCTTCTCCGAAAAGAATATAAAATTGATCCCTTTGATACCATCCAGGATCCTGACGATTTCAACCAGCCCGGAGCTTTTTCCCTGCGGCAGATCGATTTGGGTGACGTCGCCGGTGATGACGGTCTTTGAGTTGAACCCCAGCCTCGTAAGATACATTTTCATCTGTTCCGAAGTCGTATTCTGTGCCTCATCGAGTATGATGAAGGAGTCGTTCAGGGTCCTTCCCCGCATAAAGGCGAGCGGTGCGATCTCAATGACGCCCTGCTCGATGAGCCTTGCCGCCTTTTCCGCCTCCATCATATCATAGAGCGCGTCGTAAAGCGGTCTCAGATAAGGATTGATCTTTTCGTACATATCACCGGGAAGAAAACCGAGCTTTTCGCCCGCCTCGATCGCGGGTCTGGCAAGTACAATTCTGCTCACCTGTTTTTTCAGAAAGGCGTTTATCGCCATCGCCATCGCCAGATAGGTCTTCCCGGTGCCAGCCGGGCCGATGCCTATCACGATGTCGTGATGCCGAATCGCTTCGATATATGCCTTCTGCGTCGACGTTTTGGGGCTGATGAAGCGTCGTTTCGATGCGACCTGGATATTGTCGAGGAACAGCTCTTTCAGAGATATCCCTTCGCTCTCCGGCGCCGATCTGATTGCCGCGCGTATATCCTCCGGCGATAATGCGGGTTCCTCGCGGCTG
>JAJYLU010000292.1 GCA_021787505.1 Nitrospirota bacterium
GATGCTGCAGCGCCCCGGGGAGCGCGCGGGCGATGTACAATTTCCGTCCCACCGGCCGGCCCGTCTGCCCGGCCTGGTGCCGGTACGGGATCCATCCCTCGTCGACCGCTGCCCTCGACGCGCCGACACAGCCGCCGAGCGCCTCCGCAAGATCGAAGAGCAGTTGAAATCCCTTTTCGCCGCCCATCCCCCTGCCGCCGGAGACGATGATATTCGCCTCCTGGAGGTTCACCGACATTTCGGATACTTCCCTGATCGTCTCGATCACCTTCGTCCTGGACTTCACGTTGTCGGCCCTGACCCTGACGACCTCTCCCTTTCTCGTACCGTCGTATTCTCCCCTCTTCATTACCCTCGGTCTCACGGTCGCCATCTGCGGCCTGGTATGAGGGCAGAGGATCGTCGCCATGATGTTCCCGCCGAAGGCAGGCCTCACCTGAAGGAGGTTTTTCGTCTCCCCGTCTATGTCGAGGGACGTGCAGTCGGCGGTAAGTCCGGTCTTGAGCCTTGCAGCAACCCGGGGGAAAAAAGACCTTCCTATCGGTGTCGCTCCGGCAAGGACGATTTCCGGCCTGTATTGAGTGATTAGTTCAGCGAGAAGACCCGCATAGGGTTCGTCGTTGAATGCACTGAACATCCCGTCGTCGCAATGATAGACCTTATCGGCGCCCCATCTGATGAGTTCCTCCGCGCCGGCTGCAGAACCGCCGAAGAGTACGGCCGAGACCTCGCCGCCGAGTTTCTCGGAAAGCCGCCTCCCCGCTCCGAGGAGTTCGTAAGAAACGCCGGCGACCTCGCCGTCCCTCTGTTCCGCGAAGACCCAGACACCGCTCCCCTGGGCCTTTTCTTTCTTGTCCGCTTCCTCTTCTACTTCGAATATCGCGCCTTCAGGGCAGACGCTCAGACAGGACCTGCAGAGCTGGCAGAGTTCCGTTATGTCCGCCTTGCCGTCCTTCACGATAATCGCGTCGTAGGGGCATGATGACAGGCATGTCTCGCACCCGGTGCACTTGTCCCTGTTCACCTTTATAAACATTTCAACCCCGTCAACTCTTTCACGAGCGCATCGATTATTTCCTCATTCGTGCCGTCGATCATCTTCCGGTCCCTCTTCGACTCCGGGGCGAAGATGTTCCTCACCTGCGTCGGCGACCCCCTCAGCCCGAGTTTCGATTCCTCCGCGCCGATATCGGCGGCGGTCAGCTTCTTTATCCCGGCCTTTTTTGCGGCCATCTTCCCCTTCAGCGACGGCATCCTCGGCACATTGAGTTCTCTTACTACCGTAAGCAGTACCGGGAGAGACGACTCCATCAGATCATACCCCTCGTCCATCAGTCTCTGGACCACGATCCTGTCCTCTTTCACGTCGTCGATCTTCCGGATATACGCGATATGCGGGATATCGAGGAACTCGGCGATCTCCGGCCCTACCTGCGCAGTGTCGCCGTCTATCGCCTGCTTGCCGCAGAGAATGACGTCCGCCCCGAGATGTTCGATAGCCTTCGAGAGCGCGTACGCGGTCGCCCAAGTGTCCGAGCCGGCAAAGGACCTGTCGGTCAGGAGCACGGCTTCGTCGACTCCCATCGACATTGCATCCCGCAAGGCGTTCTCCGCCTGGGGCGGCCCCATCGTAAGGACCGTCACCTTGCCCCCTGTTTTTTCCCGGATCTGCAGACCGGCCTCGATCGCATGCATGTCATAGGGGTTGATAATGCTCTCGACGCCGTCTCTGATAAGCGTGTTCGTCTCCGGGTTGATCCTCACCTCGGCCGTGTCCGGGACCTGTTTCACACACACCACTATCTTCACTCTGATATATCCTCCAGAACAATATTGACATTACGATAAAAAATACCCTTGGAGACAGGCGGGACGATGAAAAAAATTCTTGTCTTCGACACCTTACAGCCCCCGGGAGAGGCCCTCCAGCCCCCAAATTGAAGAAAAGAAGTCAGCATCCGCCGCCAGGTGAATATGATAAGATATTGTCGTCATTACAAGATTTTTTTCAGCGTGTTGCCTGTCCCGCATACGCCAAGACAGACTTGCAGCTTTTTCTCTTTACTTGTTAACCTTCGCCGCCTCTTTGATCAGCGCCTGCCCGATCACGTTCCTCTGTATCTGGTTCGTCCCTTCGTAGATCTGCAGGATCTTCGCGTCCCGCATCATCTTTTCGACAGGATATTCCTTCATATACCCCGACCCTCCCATCACCTGTACCGCGTCGGTCGTCACCTTCATCGCCACATCCGTCGCAAATACCTTCGCCATCGCCGATTCCTTGGATACGTCCTTAGCCCCGGCATCGATAAACCTCGACACCGCATAAACAAGCGCCCGAGCAGCCTCGATTGAAGTTCCCATATCTGCAAGCATATGCTGGACCGCCTGAAACGTGATGACAGGATGCCCGAACTGTACCCGCTGCCGCGCAAATTTCACTGCCTCGTCGAAGGCCCCCTGAGCAACGCCGACGCCCTGCGATCCGACACCGGTCCTCGAATTATCGAGCGTCTTCATCGCCACAACAAACCCCATGCCTTCTTTGCCGATAATATTCTCCTTCGGGACCCTGCAGTTGTCGAAGATGAGTTCAGTCGTCGCCGAGGCCCGTATCCCCATCTTGTTTTCCTTCTTGCCGAAGGAGAAACCGGGGGTGCCTTTCTCCACCACGAAGGCTGACGCGCCGCGCGGCCCCTTCGACCGGTCTGTGATCCCGATGATCGTATATATTTCGGCCTCGCCGCCGTTCGTTATCCATTGTTTCGTGCCGTTGATTACGTATTCATTCCCTTCAAGCCGCGCCGTGGTCTGTATTCCTCCGGCGTCGCTGCCCGCGTTAGCCTCGGTCAGCCCGAATGCGACCAGTTTCTTTCCCGCCGCGATATCCGGCAGATACCTTTTTTTCTGCTCATCGCTGCCGAAGAGCAGAAGCGGGTATGTGCCCAACGCGTTCGCGGCATAAGTGGTCGAAACGCCGAGGCAGGCCCTGGATAATTCCTCGACCGCGATCGCAAGTTCGAGACAGCCTTTCCCGAGGCCCCCGTATTCTTCGGGGATAAAAAGGCCGAAAAGGTCCGACTGTGCCAGCGTCTTCATTATGTCATGGGGGAATGTGCCGGTCTCATCCAGTTCAGCCCGCACAGGCACGATCTTCTCTTCCGCGATCTGCCGCGCAAGGTCGCGTATCATTATCTGTTCTTCAGTCAGGAAATAATCCATTCTCATTAACCTCCAGAATTTCGCTCGCCCAGCACAAAATTCGATGCCCTGAACCGGATGCCTGCTACATGAGTGGACATTTTACCAAAATCAGGGTAAATTTTGAAAGAAAAGAGTCGACAGACTTTCCGCGACCACAACAAAAAATTTTTGAAAATCAGGATGTTCCAAAAAGGCAACGCCTGTATGTGGCCTGCAATGCGGCATTTAGTGCTTGCTCAGTTCCTCCCTGCTGGCGGTCACGCCCTTCAGGCCGGACTTCTTCCCGGCCTTCCCTTTCAGGCTCTTATAGAGATCGAAGGCCTGCTCCGGTGTTGCCTTGTCGTGCACCACCGCCCTGACCA
>JAJYLU010000293.1 GCA_021787505.1 Nitrospirota bacterium
TCTCCGCACTCGCCTTCTGCGACTGGGACAAGCACCGCATTAACCTCATGGACACGCCCGGCTTCATCAATTTTATCGAGGACACGAGGGGGTGTCTCAGGGTCGCCGACGGGGCTGTCATCATCGTAAGCGCTATGTCAGGCGTGAAGGCCGAGACGGAGAAGGTCTGGAAATACGCCTGCGAGGTCGAAATACCGAGGATTGTATTCGTCAACAAGATGGACAAGGAAACCGCGAATTTCGAAAGGGCGCTCGACGAACTCCAGAAGTCGTTCGATACGGAAGGGATAGCGCTTCAGATCCCGATAGGCGCGGGCGAAAACTTCACCGGCGTGGTCGATATCGTGAAAATGAAGGCCTACCGGTTTGCGAACGGGAAGCCGGAAGAATCGGACATCCCCGCCGAAATGAAGTCGGAGGCGGACGCATACCGGAAGAAGCTTATCGAGAAGATCGCCGAGTCTGACGACAAACTCCTCGAGAAATATCTTGAGGGGGGCGAGCTTACGCACGACGAGATCATGAGCGGGATAAAGGAAGGTTCTCTGACAAGAAAGTTCATCCCGGTGACATGCGGATCGGCCCTGAAGAATATCGGCATCCCCAGCCTGATCGATTCGATCATCCTCTGTCTGCCTTCCCCGGCCGAGATGGCCTCCATATCGCCGATCAAGGGCAAGAACCCCAAAGACCAGAGCGATGCCCTGAGAAAACCGGCCGAAAACGAGCCGCTGGCTGCCTACGTCTTCAAGACGATCGCGGACCCTTACGCCGGAAAACTCTCGCTCTTCAGGGTATATTCGGGCACGCTGAAAGCGGATTCGACTGTATACAACTCGACGACGGATTCGAAGGAAAGGGTCGGACAGCTCTTCTATCTGCTTGGCAAGAAGCAGACGCCCGCACAGTCTCTTGGCGCCGGCGAGATCGGCGTTGTTGCAAAGCTGAAAGGGACGAACACCGGCGACACGTTCTCGGACGAGGCTAAGCCGATTGTCTTCGATAAGGTGAAATTCGCCGACCCGATCATATCCTATGCGATCGCGCCGAAGAGCAAGGGAGATGAAGAGAAGGTCAGCCAGAGCCTTCACCGAGTGCTCGAAGAGGACCCGACGCTGAGGTTTTCGCGGGATGAGGAGACGAAGGAGATGCTTATCTCCGGCATGGGACAGGTCCATATCGAAGTCGCCCTCGAACGACTCAAGAGGAGGTTCGGCGTCGAGGTCGAGATGAAGACGCCGAAGATACCTTATCGCGAAACGATAAAGGGGGCCACCAGCGTCCAGGGCAAATACAAAAAGCAGTCAGGCGGCAAGGGGCAGTACGGTGATTGTCATATCAGGGTCGAGCCCCTGCCGAGGGGCACCGGGTTCGAGTTCGTCGACAAGATCGTCGGCGGGTCAATCCCCAGGCAGTACATACCTGCCGTAGAAAAGGGGATCATAGATGCGATGCATGAAGGCGTGGTCGCCGGATATCCGATCGTCGATCTGCGGGTCACGCTATTCGACGGTTCCTACCATACGGTCGATTCCTCTGAGATGGCGTTTAAGATAGCAGGCTCCATGGCGATCAAGAAGGCGGTGACCGAGGCCAAGCCGATCCTGCTGGAGCCCATCGTGAGGGTCGAGGTCACGACGCCGGACGATACCCTCGGTGCGGTGATCGGAGACCTCAATTCAAAGAGGGGAAAGGTCCAGGGTGTCGAGCCGCAGGCCGGCGGGAACCAGAAGATCATGGCCCTGGTGCCGATGTCCGAAATGCTCACCTACGCAAACCAGCTCCATAGTCTCACGTCCGGACGCGGACTCTATTCGATGGAATTTTCTCACTATGAGGAAGTGCCTTCGCATCTTGCGCAGAAGATCGTCGCCGAGCGGCAGGCCCAAAAAGAAGAGAAGAATGCATAAAAGGAGAACGCTTGTCCTCTTCCTGCTGGTCTTTTTTGCCGGCATCCCGGTTTTTGCGGCGGCAGCCGGCAGGGCAGGTGAGACCGCAGGAGATGAAGGGACTGCCGTTCAAAGCGAAATCCCGAAGCCTCTTTCCCGGGTCGAAGTAAAAAACGGCCGCCTCAGTGTCGAACTTGTCGACGCGGGCTTCGTGGAAGTGATGCAGGCGATCTCCGAAAAATCGGGAATAAAGATGGAGATTGCCGGCGGCGTATATGCGAAGACGGTGACGACTTCGTTCAGCGGTCTCGATCTCGAAAGGGGAATCGCAAGATTGCTGTCGCTTGTGAAAGAAAAGAACTACATGATACGGTACGACTCGAAGGGGATGGTGAGTAAAGTGGAGGTGTACGGATCCGGGACAATGCAGGTCAAAGAGGATGTTTCGACGAAACCCCGGCCCCTGCCGCCTGCCGAAGCAGTTTCCATCCCTCCTGCCCGTTCGCGGCCGCGGGGTATGCCGGCGGTCCGCAAGAACCCTCCCGCTTCGAAGAGAATATTATCCCCTTTGCGGGAGACCGAGACGGACCGTTCAGCTTCAAAAGAGACCCGCATGGGGGAAAAGGAAAACGCTGACAGCGAGGGGTATGAGGAAGAAATGCCCTTTGAACCCGCCGGGAAAATCCCCGTCTATATTCCGCCCCAGCGCCAGGGAAATTAAGTATCGGCAACCCCGGCGCGGGCTGCCGTTGTTCACACATCCTAAAGAAGGATTCCCGGCTCGTCCGGAATCATTCTTTTCCTTACTCTTGCAACTGACGGTCACCCCCACAAATTGAATTTCCGGCATTTTTTAGGCTATCATATACCGCATGAAGGCGTTGATATTGAGCGGAGGGAAGGGAACTCGTCTCAGGCCGCTGACCTACTCCGGTGCTAAACAGCTTGTCCCTGTGGCGAACAGACCGATCCTTTTTTACTGCATCGACAACATCGTGCAGGCGGGGATCAGGGACATCGGTATTATCATTTCGCCCGAGACCGGCGAGGAGATACGCGAGGCGGTGGGCGACGGAAAGCTGTGGAACGCGAAGATCACCTACATCCAGCAAGATGCGCCTGCAGGCCTGGCGCATGCCGTGAAGACTGCGGCGCCTTTCCTCAAGAAATCGCCCTTCGTGATGTACCTCGGCGACAACCTCATCGGGAGAGACATCAGGAAATTCGTTGAGGATTTCGCCAAAAAGAAGTCCGATGCGCTTATACTCCTGAAGGAGGTCGACAATCCGAAACAGTTCGGCGTTGCCGAGGTGTCCGGAAAGGGAAATATCATCAGGCTGGTCGAAAAGCCCGATGACCCTCCCTCGAACCTGGCCCTTGTCGGCGTCTACATCTTTTCTCCGAGAATCCATGACGCCATCGAGCGTATCAACCCGTCGAAGCGGGGTGAACTCGAAATCACCGACGCCATACAGGAACTGGTCTTTATGGGGAAACGGGTGAGGAGTTTCGTGCTCGACTCATGGTGGCTGGATACCGGCAAGAAAGACGACCTCCTCACAGCGAACGCGATCGTGCTCGACGAATGGGGGAAGAAGGACATCGCCGGTACCGTAGACAAGTCGAGCAAGGTCCTCGGGAGAGTGACGGTGGCTAAGACTTCTCTCGTGAAA
>JAJYLU010000294.1 GCA_021787505.1 Nitrospirota bacterium
GCGTCGACGGCGAGTCTTATCCTCTCGTCATACCATGCGTGGGAGCTGCTTTCGGCAGGCAAGCCGGTAGCATCGATATTCTTTGTGTACCAGCCTCGGGTCCTCAGTTCACCGTCGATGGTGATCTGGGTCGTGCCCTTTGCGACGACCGCCTGGGTCTCAGACGGGATCTCAGCGTGGATAGCAAAGGCACTTGCGGCAAAACTTAATACGAATATGGCGCCTAAGATTATGGCTAAAAACTTTTTCAATTTGCTAACCCTCCTTACTCTGAAGTTGGAAGTTAGACATTAGAGGTTAGGACTTTTATGAATCCAACCGCTAATAGCTAACTAAAGATATTTTACCCGCCAAGGGCGGATTTTCCTATTTACTCCAAAAAATGCTGCTCGGTGAACCCGTTCTAAACTTCTTTATCACCTCCTCATAAAATGTTTTGCCTCCCATGGAAGCTGCGCGCGAAATATCTAAACTTAGCAGGTAACATCTGCCTTTTTTGGACTGCAAATTTATATCATTCTCCCATATGGTTTGTCAAGAATTTTTGTTCAATTCAATCTGGATTTCCATACTATGCAACACAATTGTTTGCAAAAAGAAGGCCAACCATTTTCACCGGTAGGTTGCCGACCATTCTGACAAATTTTTTCTTTATTTACAATAAATTACAAAAAAATCAGACTTTGCAGGGCCACCGAAGGCGGTGTATCTATTTTTCAACAGTCAATATGCAAATATGAGACAATCGATATCCTGCGATACCCCAAAGACGTTAGCCTTCCGGCCTTTATGCTAAAATGTTACGCTATGACGAAAATTATCTTCAGGTCGGTCTTCAAAGAGCTCTTCACGGTCTTTATTCTGACGCTGGCGTTCCTTAACTCCGTACTCATGATGGAAAAAATACTCAGACTGAGCAGACTTCTATCGGGTGTCGGGGCAACACTCTACGACATGGCAAAGATCATTCTCTATCTTCAGCCCCAGCTTTTCATGCTTACCGTTCCTATGTCTCTTCTCCTGTCCGTGCTCCTCGTGTACGGCAGGATGAACCTCGACAATGAAATCACGATCTTAAGAACTGCGGGCATGGATTTCAGGAAAATCTCCTCTCCGGTTAAGCTCTTCGGCTTTCTCTGCTTTCTTCTAAGCCTTGCGGTGAGCTTTTACCTCGGGCCCGCAAGCAGCGTGAGGCTGCGTGAACAGATTACCCGGATCATTACGGTGAGGTCTACTCTCGCAATAGAAGAAGGGACTTTCAATACCGCCTTTAAGGACCTGGTCATCCTTGTCAAAGGGAAAAAATCGCCGGATATTCTCGAGGACATCTTTATTTACGACAGCCGTTCCAAAGAAGAACCGAGGGTATTGTTGGCGAAAGAAGGAACGATCTTCATGCAGGACGCCTTCACGATCGGCCTCTTGTTGAAGAAGGGATATATGAACATCACGAAAGGGAAAAATATCACGGAGCTTTATTTCGATACGTATAAAATGGCCATATCCCTGGACACCCGGTCGTCGACGCCGAAAAAGATCGAGTATACCCCGTGGCAGCTCATCGAGAATGCCAATAAAGCCGGAACCGACAGGGCGCGGGCATCTTTTTACCTCGAGCTCGACCGGCGACTATCGCTGCCCGCCGTATGCCTCATCCTCGTCTTCCTCGGCCCCCCCCTTTCTTCACTGTCGGGTAAATCGGGCCGGCTCGGCGGTCTGGCAATAGGATTACTGGTTTTTTCGCTCTATTATGTGTTGTTGATATACGGCGAAAACCTGGTGATGGCATCGCGGATACCCCATTATGTGGGGGCCTGGGCGGCCACGCTCGTACTCGGCATAATTGCGTTCCTCACCTTCCGGAGGGAAAGCTCGAGGTGAGAATAATCCAGCGTCTCTACCTGAAAGACTTCCTGAAGCTTCTCTTCATTCTGGCGGCCGGCCTGTCGACTATCTTCAGTCTCCTGGACATAAT
Organism: Nitrospirota bacterium; assembly: GCA_021787505.1. Taxonomy (GTDB): domain Bacteria; phylum Nitrospirota; class Thermodesulfovibrionia; order Thermodesulfovibrionales; family UBA6898; genus Sulfobium. Next base: position 1,976 of record JAJYLU010000294.1, read on the forward strand.
CGACAAGATCGGCAACTTTCAGCCCGGCCGGTCTTCGGCGGCCGACGTCGTCCTGTATGTTTCGTACAATATCCCGAGATTCTTTCTGTACATTCTGCCCATGTCCGTGCTCATCAGCAGCCTGTTTACGTTCAGCCAGGCATTCCGGAGGAAGGAGATCACGGCAATAAAGGCGGCCGGGGGAAGGATGAGGGGCCTTTTCTACCCTTTCATCGGCTTAGGTGTCATACTCAGTATTTCCGCCTTTGCAACGGGGGAGATCATCGTGCCTGAATTTTCGAAAAAAGCAGTGGACCTCAGATATACCCTTGAAGGCAAAAGCAGGAAGATCAACGTCACCGAAGGGGGATTCTGGCTGAGGAGTAAAGATGGTTTCCCGGTCAAAATCGACATTTATGACGCCGAAAGAAAGACCGCAAAAGGGATAAGCATCTTCATTCTCGGAACAGATTCCCTGAGGGAGAGGATCGTTGCCGAAAAAGCGGAATGGGATGGGAAAACATGGGTACTCTATGGGGTCACGAGATACAATATCAAAACCGGAAACATAGAGGAGTCGAAAACAATGATCTACGGAGGCCTCGAATCACCCGACTTCTTCGCCGAAGAACTCAAAGGTGCGGGAGAAATGGGCATCGCAGAGCTATACCGCTATATCCAGCGGCTGCGTCACGCGGGATTCAGGAACGCAAAGCTGGCAGTCGATCTGGATTCGAAAATATCGTTCCCCCTTGTCAGTCTTTTCATGATGCTGCTCGGCATATCTCTGTCGCTCAGGGTCAACCTCGGAGGAGGCCTTTTCAGCGCGGGCCTCGGCCTTCTGATAAGCCTCGTCTATTGGTTCAGTTATACCTTCTCACTGTCTATGGGATACGCGGGAGTCATTCCTGCTGTCATTGCGGCATGGACAGTGCCTTGCGTCTTCGGCGCGCTGTCCCTATATCTGTTCGTACGCGTACCCGAATAGCATGCCGCGAGGCGCTTCGACTTCACCTCTTGTGATCCCTCATATACTCCTCGACCTCTTCTCTATACAGAGTGCGCAACGTTCTGGTAATCTTTCCGACTTCAAATGCCACGTCCTCGGCAAGACCTACTGGCATGACCTCCGCAGTAGTGTTGGTGAAGAACACTTCTTCCGCCTGTAGCAGGTCATCCGGACGAAACATGCCCTCCTCCACCTTCATCCCTTCTCTCTTTGCGAGACCGATGACGATATCCCTGGTGATGCCGTCAAGGATGCCGGCATCTACAGAAGGGGTACAGAGGATGCCATGAGCGACAAAAAAAATGTTGCATACCGTCCCCTCGGTAAGGAAGCCCTGGGAATTCAGCATAACCGCCTCATCCGCGCCCCTCTCCTTCGCTTCGATCTTCGCAAGTATATTATTCAGGAAGTTGAGGGACTTGATCCTGGGATCGATTGCATCCCGCAGGTTCCTCCGCGTCTGCGCAAAAACGATCCTCATCCCTTTTTCATAACAGGCGGCAGGGTACTCCCTGAATCTTTCCGTTATCACCACAAAAGTAGGGTCCCCGCAGAGGGCGGGATCGAGCCCGATAGGGCCTTTGCCCCT
>JAJYLU010000295.1 GCA_021787505.1 Nitrospirota bacterium
GTTATCCTGCTTATCTTTTTTCTCATGTTACCTCGTTTAACCTCTCTTTGTCTTTTGTTAATATTTTTCTGTCAACTGCTCTCTCTCCCCTAAATCAAAAGCTTCCCGTTAAACACCCCCTTTCTGCAAGGTACGCATATCCTGGTTCTTCATAGCTCTATTATAAGAAAATCGACCCGGGAAATGCTGCATAATCTCCCGAAATCCGTTCTTGCCCCCCATTGCCTGCCGGATGCGCCACTTTTTACGCCACCTTGATCTCACGGCTGTTTTCCCAGAACCCGTGGATATTGCAGAAATTTATCGCGTGGATGACTCCCGGCTTCGACAGCATCGCCGTGACCGTTACGCTGTGGTCCGTGTACGCGGGCCCTTGGTTCGGGCCTGCGACGGCCTCGCCGTGGGCGGTGAACTCGCAGTTGGCGAGCTGGTACGCGTATTTCTCGCCCTCGGGATGGAAAAATACCTGTACCCACCTGATATGGTGCTCGGTGGTATTCGGGTGCGGGACCTCCTTGCCGACCGTCACGGTGATCTGGAATTTCTCCCCACTCTTCACCGAATCGGGACATTCTATTACCGGCACGTGTTTTTCCTTCTTCCAGTCCTGAGTCTGCAATAATGCTCCGAATTTTTCCATGTCTCCTCCCGTTTCATTTCTCATTTTTTTTTATGCTGTGCCGTCCGCACGTATTTTAGTTTAGCGCTAATACACGACCTGTCAAGTCTTCGGGAGGATGTGTGCGCGACCTGGTTCCGTCTTACGAAGATTGAAATGAAGTCCTATGAATGCTATCCTGAATGGGGGAACGTAGTTCCCTTGTCTCAAGCCATTGCATTCGAAATGGAGCTTCGTGAATTTCAAGCACCTTGAAGACTACGGGATCATCGGAAACATGGAGACCTGCGCAATTATCGGCAAAGACGGCTCCATCGACTGGCTCTGCCTCCCCTCTCTCGGATCCCCCTCGGTTTTTGCGGCCCTCCTTGACGTGGAGAGGGGCGGGCATTTTTGGATACGGCCGCAGACGAAATACCACTCCGTGCAGTCTTACATGGGCGACACCAACATACTCCAGACGGCCTTCACCACGCCCCTGGGCGATGTCGTCATCAGTGATTTCATGCCCGTGAAAGGCATGCAGGGCATTCCGTCCATCTCCGCGATCTTCAGGAAAGTGGAGTGTCTGAAGGGCATGGTGAAGATGGCGGTCAACTTCAGGGCCCGCTTCAATTACGCTGGGGCAATCCCTGAGATCGAACCTGCAGAGAGCGGACTCATCGCCAGATGTCAGGACGAATTCCTTTTTTTTCAGTCGCCGGCCCCCCTTTTCCTCCATGACGGCGAAGCCAACGGCAGTGTAACGATGAAGACGGGCGATTCTCTCTGGTTCGCACTCCAGTACAACCACATCAACCCCCTGAAGAACAAAGATTATGAAAAGCTCCTGACCGGGGTGAAAAACTACTGGCACGACTGGTCCGGGACCTCCGACCGTGAAACATGTGTGATCGAAGAGCCTTGGTATTATCTGGCCGTCCGATCGGCACTGGTACTGAAGCTCCTTTCCAATTCAGATACCGGCGCGATCGCCGCGGCAGCGACGACTTCGCTTCCGGAGAAGATCGGCGGTACGCGCAACTGGGACTACCGGTACTCCTGGGTACGCGACGCGTCTTTCACCGATCAGGCCTTTTTCCACCTCGGGCATGAGGACGAGGCGCGCAGCTTCCGCAACTGGGTCGTAAGAATCGCCGAGGAGGCAGGTGAACCCTCGAACATCAAGACGCTATACCCTCTGCGCGGTGGAGGCGGCCTTGAAGAACAGGTGCTGGACCATCTCTCCGGATATGAGAATTCGAAGCCGGTGAGGATCGGCAATGCCGCCTCGCAACAGAGGCAGCTCGACATATACGGCGAGATGCTGAACGCCGTCTACGATACAAGCAGGCACGGCGAGGAGGTTTCGGAGGAGCGCTGGGACGTCTTCAGGAAAATTGTCGATTACGTCTGCACTGCCTGGCGGAGAGAGGATTCGGGCATATGGGAAATGCGGGGTAAACCCCGGCATTTCGTATATTCCAAGCTTATGTGCTGGGTGGCAATAGACAGAGGCATAAGAATCGGGGTAGAGAAACACTTCGATGCCCCCCTTGAAGACTGGCGGAAAACAAGGGAGGAGATCAAGAAGGAGATCCTCGAAAAGGGTTTCAGCAAAAAACTCGACAGCTTCGTGCAGTCCTTCGGCTCGGAGAACGTCGATGCAACCGGCCTGCTCATTGCGCCGATGGGACTTCTGCCCCATAACGACCCGAAGGTCATCGGGACGATAGATGCGGTAATGAAGAGGCTAATGACCAAAAACGGGCTGGTCTACCGGTATGAGGAAAGCGACGGACTGCCGGAGGAAGAAGGATGTTTCCTCCTCTGTTCGTTCTGGCTGATAAAGGCGCTGGTCCTTTCGGAGAGGATCGAAGAGGCCGAAAAGATATTCTCAAGCATCCTCGGCTGCGTCAGTCCCCTCGGCCTTCTCTCGGAGGAGGTCGAGGCGGAAACCGGGAGGCTGATCGGCAATTTTCCGCAGGCCTTCAGCCATGTAGGCCTCATCAACAGCGCGTTGTACCTCGGGATCGCGAAGGGCAGAAAGCACGAAGGGCCCAAACTTCTCGGTGTCGTGAAAGACAATATACCGCCCCCGCCCGAATGAACCGTCCGCTTATGTGTTGTCCTCTTCCACCGCTTTCCTGATCTGAGAGAGGATGTCCGGTATTGCAGACGTGACCCGGTCCCAGCTTGCGATCAGAGGCACTCCGAGCGGGTCTTCCATGATGATCTCGGCGGCCTTCTTGACGCCGTTTGTAAACGTGTCGACCGCGAGGCTCTCTTCGTGCCGGTCGAAGACAAGACCGTTGATCGCCGCGTCGTCCTCAAACCTCTTCAGCAGGTCCTGCGCGGTCCTCACATAGGTGGCGACCAGCGTCTTGAACAGTCCTTGCGAGAAGACAACGCCCTCGGACGCGAGCGTCCTGAAGATCGACTTGCAGATGTCCACGCACATCTTGTGAAGCCCCTTCGTCGCGTCTTCGGGAGAAAGCACCTGATGCTTGTGCTCGTAGTTTTCGGCGATGTCCACCTGACAGACCCTTCTTAGCGACGTGTTCCTGTAGACCTCGGCAAGGACGCCGACCTCGAGTCCCCAGTCCCCGGGGATCTTGTTCACCCTCGCCATGTCGATGTCCATCGAGAACTCGCCTGCAAGCGGATACCGGAAGCTGTCGAAGAAGACGAGCAGAGGATGATAGCCGATGATCTTCTGGAGCGACCTGATCAGCGGCGTGACCAATAGCCTCGTCGCCCGCCCGTGCAGCCTGTCGGTGACCCGACTGTAATAACCCTTGCAGAAGTCATAGTCGAGGCTCGGGTTCGTCACAGGGTAGCACAATCTGGCGAGCATCTCCCTGTTGTAGGTGACGATATCGCAATCGTGCAGTGCGATGACATGAAACTCCTGCTGGGACAGTATATACCCATACGCCATCCAT
>JAJYLU010000296.1 GCA_021787505.1 Nitrospirota bacterium
CTCGATCTTTGCAGCTGGAGACGCCGGCACAGCCTTCTCATGTTCTTTATAAAGTTTCTGCTCCTCGGGGAGCAACAAGGTGTTGAGGAAATTGACATAATGGTGATCATTTTCGCTGATCTCGATCCCCATCCCGGACCTACCGGTCCTCATCGCAGACTTTAAGACCCAACGGACCGTGCCCTTAAGCCTTGAGACAATATTTTCAGGCAGATGAATGCAAACATCGACCTGGGTGTTAGTAGGTAACGGTTTCGTTGTTCTTAGAAAGAGGCCGCCCTCGGAGAGGTTGCTGGACGTGCCACGGAAGCTTGAACCCTCCGAGGAAAACTCGGTATCGAGGCGCTTAATAATTCTCTTGTGTCGTCTTTTACCTGCCACAATAGCTGTCCCATTTCCCCATATTCAAAAATATCATACGTTGCGGCAGGAGAAAGATCAACAAGAAAACTATTTTATCAGCCAGGCGCTTAGTACAAAGACTAAAGGCTGAAGATATCCCATTAGTCATTCCACCGTGTGGAAAAAGTGATTAGTGATAATACCTTAGGGCCTTTAAGACAAGAACTCTTTCCCGGCGGATTCTGCTTGAATACCTATCCGTCCCGCGCTAGAATAAAAAAAAGTAGGGCGGTTCCCGAAATGCCGAACCCTTTGCAAGGAGGGGGCGGAAAGCGGCGGATCTTCCCAGGACGGAGATGGCCGAGCTGCCGAAGGAATCATGATTCCACGTGGCAGCCCGGCCTTTTTATTTGGGGCGGGCCTGCCGCTGAAAGGAGGTATCCCATGAATGGTTCTGAAGATATAACAGACAAAAAGGTCAAGACGATAGTCGGCGCGGTGCTCCTGCTCTGGCTTGCGCTGGCCATTATCCTCGGTGCCGGCGAGGCCTTTGTCAGAGAGCCCGGGGCGCCGCCTCTGCCGATTTTGGCAGGAGTGCTGACGCCGGTCCTTGTCTTCCTCATCGCATTTTGGACGACAGGATCGTTTCGTAATTTTGTGATGTCAATGGATCTCCCACTCTTGGCAGGGATACAGGCATGGAGGTTCGCAGGACTGGGGTTCATTGCCCTTTATGCCTACAGTGTGTTGCCGGGTATTTTTGCCTGGCCTGCCGGGCTCGGTGACATGGCAATCGGTATTACGGCCCCATTCGTCGTGCTCGCATTGAGACGACAGCCGGCCTTTGCAGCCGGCAGAGTCTTCCAGGTCTGGAACCTGCTCGGGGTATTGGACCTCGTGGTTGCGGTCAGTCTCGGGGCGCTGAGTTCAGTGCTTGGCTACGGCATATCGGATGTGATCACAGTATTCCCGATGGCGCAATTGCCGCTGGTTCTGATCCCCACGTTCTTCGTGCCGCTGTTTCTCATGCTGCATATCACTTCGCTGCTTCAGGCCGAACGGCTTAAGGCAGCCGGGAAGGTATGCAGTTGGAGCGAGCCGACGATCCAGTGCGGACCCGTGGGAACTGCGAAAGGAGCGTAAGGGTAAACAGACAAAGGGCGAACAGCTGTTCGCCCTATTTTCTTTTGCGATTTTAGAAATATGCAGTTCGGTCATTATCTCCCCGGTTCTTTCTTAGAGTGTGGAACTTAAACAATACCGGCGTGCTCGTGCGCGGTTCATAACCAGATCATGTTGTCATTGTCCCGAATGCCTTCGGAACCCGGGCAATGCAACGTTAGTGTTTATTATAATAGTTGTGAGTCATATTTACCCCAATGTTGGATAAGGACGAGAGCAGACATGCTGAAAAATACCATAGAATCGGCAAGATTCAATACTGATTCACGTAAACGCAAATGGATCATGGTGCTTTGCCTGAAACGTGGGTCGGCCCGACCGTTGCTTCTTAGTGGAGCCTCGACTATGGCCGTTTTTCATCATACCTGCTCTCTCTTAGATATGGGCATCTATGCGGTGAGGGTTTTGAACTTTTTAATCCTGTTTTTTTGAGGTGAGGCGTGGCATTGATGAGTTTGCAGGAGGTGAGGATCGCCTTTGGCGGCCCCGAGCTGCTCGACGGGGTAACCTTCCAGATCGAGCGGGGGGAACGGATATGCCTTGTCGGCAGGAACGGGGCAGGCAAATCCACACTCCTGAAGATCGTGGGTGGCGCGCTGCCCCCCGACTCCGGCGAAATCATACGAGCAAATGGGACCAGGGTCGCCTTTCTCGAGCAGGAAGTGCCGCGGGAGCTGCCCGGAGCGGTATTCGACGTTGTCTCTGAAGGACTCGGCGGCATCGTCGAGCTGCTATCCGAGTATCGCGCCCTGGGCCATAGGCTCGGCCTCGGCCATGACGCCGGCATTCTCGCGGAGCTCGAACGGGTACAGCATCTGATCGAGTCCTCCGGCGGCTGGCGCATACAGCAGCGGGTGGAAACGGTCCTCTCCCGCCTCGGGCTGGACCCTGACGCTCAGGCTGCGGAACTCTCTGGCGGCTACAAAAGGAGGGTCCTCCTTGCGAGGGCCCTGGTGAACGAGCCGGAACTCCTTCTTCTGGATGAGCCGACGAACCATCTTGACATCGATTCGATCGGCTGGATCGAGGAAGTTCTCCTCGAATTTCGGGGCGCCATACTCTTCATAACCCACGACCGGAGGTTTCTCGAGACCCTCGCAACACGCATAATCGAACTCGACCGGGGGCGGATTACTGACTGGCCCGGAGATTACAGTACCTACCTGGCGAGAAGACAGGCTGAGCTTGATGCAGAGGCCGTTCACAACGCGCTTTTCGATAAGAAGCTCGCCCAGGAGGAGGCCTGGATACGGCAGGGGATCAAGGCGCGCCGCACGCGCAACGAAGGAAGGGTGAGGGCATTGAAGGAGTTGAGGAGGCAGCGGTTGGCAAGGCGCGAACAGACCGGGTCAGCCGAGATGAGGCTTAACGAGGCAGAAAGGTCGGGCAGGCTGGTGATCGAGGCCAAAGGCATAGGACACAGCTATGAGGGTCGTCCCGTTATCCACGATTTCTCCACGGTCGTCATGAGGGGCGACAAGATCGGCATCATCGGCCCAAACGGTTCGGGAAAAACGACCCTGCTCAATATCCTGCTCGGTACGATCGTGCCCCTTCAAGGTTCCGTGCGCATGGGCACCCGCCTCGAGGTCGCCTATTTCGACCAGCACCGGGAGCAGCTGGACGACGGAAAATCGGTCGTGGACAACGTCGGAGACGGATGCGACAAGGTGACGGTCAACGGGAGGACGAGGCACATAATCGGCTATCTTGAGGATTTTCTCTTTTCCCCTGAAAGGGCGCGGCTGCCGGTGAAGGTCCTTTCCGGAGGGGAGAGAAACCGCGCGCTCCTTGCAAAGCTCTTTACGAAGCCTTCGAATGTGCTGGTGCTGGATGAACCGACGAACGATCTGGACGCCGATACCCTGGAGCTCCTCGAAGAGATGCTCATGGAATATCAGGGCACTGTTTTGCTGGTGAGCCACGACAGGGAGTTTCTCAATAACATCGTCACCAGCACGATTGTGTTTGAGGGCGGCGGAAGGCTTGTCGAATACGTGGCAGG
>JAJYLU010000297.1 GCA_021787505.1 Nitrospirota bacterium
GTATATCTCTTCGGCGGGGCCATGAACTCGAACGGCCTTATAGACAGCCACTTTTTCCATCACAACAATTTCTTTTCGAAGATAACAGTAGATGCAGGAGAAAAGACAAAGATCGATCTCTCTTTCTTCTACCATAAGGACAAAAGTGTCCAGTGGGACTTTCTGGTTTTTGACTACGACGCTTATGACGTCTATATAAATGAAAACATTTACGGAAGGGCAGCGCTTCAGACATCCCTCGGCAAGGACCTTGATCTTAACGTGTCCGCCTGGCTCTTTAACCAGGGAGGCCCTGTTTATGAAAATACCGTGAGCACAGACGATAGAATCTGGGATGCCAATTCGCACTTTAATAAGTATGGATTTAGCGGACACCTCGCCTGGAAGACAGGGAAGCATGTTATTGTCGCAGGAACGGACGTGCTGCACGGAAGAGCCGAGGCGAGCGTCTATCCCGAAGGGGCGGTTGATCAGGAAAAATATGCTTTCTTCGTAAACGACTCGATATCTCTTGGCAATCTGGGCATCACGCCGGGGCTGAGATATGACCACTCCAATCTGGCAGGCGATATCGTAAGCCCCAGCCTTGGTGTTACATATCTTGTTTCGAAGGACTTTCTTCTCAGGGCGCTCGTGAGCAGGGGATTTCACGACCCGGCTATACCTGCCTTTTTTGATAACCTGGCAGGAAATTTTGTAGGAAATCCGGGCATCAGGCCTGAAAAAGTATGGTCGTACCAGATAGGAGCGGAGGCGAATGTCGCCAATATCCTCAGTACAAAACTCACCCTATTCCTGCACGATATCGACGATATATTACTCCAGAAGGACCTCGGCGAAGGGCTGTTAACTTTCGAGAACGCCGGCAAGGAAAAGACGATAGGCGGGGAGATCGAGATAATCACGAAGAAATACAGGGGATTCATTCTCAAGGCCGGAGCTCATTATGAGAGCGTAAAACTAGACAATTTCTCCGACATAAGGCTGTTCGACAACACAAAGAGATACGGATTCAATACGTCTTTGTCCTATGATGAAGGGAAAGGATTGAGGGCGGTCCTGAAGGGCCATTATCTCTGGTGGAACGCCCCGTCCTTCTGGGATGCGAAGTATAACGGCTTTATCATGGACTTCAACATGATAAAGGAGATCCTGAAAAAGAAGAACATCTCGCTTGAGGCGTTTTTCACAGCCCATAACATATTCGATGCTTCATCATATGATAGCAACGTCACAATGAACCCGAACCGCTGGATAGAGGCTGGTCTGCGCGGCAGATTTTAGTGGTTTACCCCTTTTCAAGGGGAACAAATAAATCTCAGGGAGGGCAGAAGAATGGCGACAAAGGCAGGCTCGACGGGTACAAAGAAGACTACCGCAAAGAAGACCGCTGTCAAGAAGGTGGCGAAGAAGACCACCAAGAAGGCGACGGTTAAAGCAGGAGTATGCTGCACACAGGGTTTAAGGCTGACTTACCGCTAGCAAATAAATCGGAGCGGGGGGGCGCCGCCCTCCCTATTTTTTTTTGAAATGGACCTGTCAAGATATTTAAGGGTATATCCCGCTCAGAATCCCCGAAACGTAATCCTCTATTCTACGAAGAACGCCGCAATCGTCGAGCTGCCCAGGAAGATAGCCGATAAACTCCCGGATGTCGACCTGTCCGAAGAAGACGGAAAGACCTTAAGACAGGCCGGATTTCTTGTGAAGGACGCTGAAAAGGAGAAGAGGCAAATTCTCACCTATATCGACGAACTGAATAGCCTGAATAACTCCTTGAGCATAAAGCTCGTCATGAACCTCGACTGCAATCTTGCATGCAGGTACTGCTTCGAAGGCAAGAGGAAAGGCAGTCATTACATGACGAAAAAGACCGCCGATGACTTTATCGGATTTGTTAAAAAGACCATTCGCAGGCGAAAAGATATCAAGGAAATCCTCATCACCTATTATGGCGGGGAGCCTCTTCTGAGCCGGGAACTAATCATTTCCATTTCCGAAAGATTAAAGTCGTTTGCCGATGACAAAGGCCTGAGACTGAATATCTTCTTTACGACAAACGGCACGCTCCTTACAAAGGAGACCGTAAAAAGGCTCAAGCCGCTTGGACTGAAAGAGGCGCTTGTCACACTGGACGGCCCTTCGGACATTCATAACTCCTTCAGGCCCTTTAAGGCGGGCAGCGGTAGCTTTAATGTAATACTGAGAAATATCAGGGATGTCCAAAACGGGATTGCGATTGCCCTGAACGGAAACTTCGTCAGGGACAATTACCGGAGGTTCCCGGCCCTTCTGGATCACCTGAAAGATGAAGGCATCGATATCTCAAGGATGCCTTCAGTGCAGTTCTCCCCGGTTGTGACCGAAAGCGAGGACTTCGGGCCGGGCTTTCACGAGGGCTGCGCATCGATCAGCGAGCCGTGGTTTCCCGTGGCGTCCTTATGGCTGAGGGAAGAGATACTGAAAAGAAGGGGCAGGCAGTCAAGGACAGAGCCGGGTCTATGCATGATGGAATATGAAAACAATCTGCTCGTGAATTACGACGGGGGCATATACAAATGCCCGGGGCTGATCGGAAGAAAGGATTATGTAATCGGCGACATATGGAGAGGGACAGAGGACTATCTCGTCTCGCACAACCTGGACAACTGGAAAAACGACGAATGTCTCGGCTGCGTCTATCTGCCTTTATGCTTCGGCGGATGCAGGTATATGAAGCTCGTGCGCGACGGGAACATGGACGGGATCGACTGCAAGAAATCATATTTTGACGCGACGCTTGAAGCGTTTGTAAATCAGGATATGAAATACGGACTGGTGGGGGGCTGACAAACCGCCCCCTATGCCCCTCCCTGGCAAGGAGGGGATGAATGCTGCCTACCCTCTGCCCTTATTGTGTTATTTGCTGTCTTCTGATATAGTTTCAGGTGAGAAAATATTCCGTGGGGACGGATGCTTAACAAAAGAGATTCTATATCCGTAGTCTTGCTTTTCCTGCTTATCCTTGGGCTTCCGGTATTTGCAGGGGCAGGGAAGATCGTTGCACTGAAAAGCGCCGACATCCAACCCTACAACGAGGCGGTTGAGGGATTCACGAAGTCCTGCAGGTGCGACGTCAGCGAGATCGTGCTCAACGAAATGGACGGCCGGGACGTCCTCGAAATAATCAGGGACGCGGACCCTGAGGCGGTCTTTGCGGTGGGGATGGACGCCCTGAATTTCTCGAAGGCGATCAGAAATATCCCGGTGGTATATTCCATGGTGCCCCACTCCCAGTTGTTGAACGTCGCCCAACAGACCACGTCCGGCGTTAGCATGTACATTTCTCCCGAAAGGTTTATCGCCGCAATACTCGATGTCTTTCCCCAGACAAAGAAGATCGGCGTGATATTCGACGCCAGACATTCGGGGTCGTTCGTGAGGGATGCCGATTCGGCCTGTCGCGCCAGGGGGATAGAGCTCGTCGCGGAAAAGACTTCGAGGCCGGGTGACATCCCCACGCTCATCGACAGCATGAGGG